>CAYQRA010000113.1:0-12311 GCA_964419315.1 uncultured Saprospiraceae bacterium
ATGAGTAAGGAAAAAAGAGTCCTTCATAATTGTAAGAAATTTATGACACAGTGTACTAAATCAGTTGCAACTTTTTTTATTTTTTTTAGAAATGCAATTGTACCAAAAATTGCAATTCTAGATTTCCTCTTTTAGGACTAGGTCCAATTACGGACTCATCGACGAAAGAAGTAATTCCCAGATTTCCACGAAGTCCTAATCCAATATTTTTATCGAGATGCAGGGTCGTTCCTATGACCGCTCCCCATTCAACTCTTCTGATTCCTCTAATCGTAGAAAGGGAAATAGATCCAGGTTCGACTCGTTGTTCTGGTGGATTGATCGGATCATTGGGTAAGGACCGTTTGGAATATACCTCTCCCAAAGCTTGCGAAATTACCGCAAATCTAGGTCCTGCATAAAAAGAATATTTATGCTGAGGACGCCATTTGACCAAGAGTGGAAAATCTCTATACTCTAGCAATTTGATCGATTTTGCAAAATACGTTTCATCGTAGTCTATCAAATTAGCCAGATCTATTTCCCAATTGTCAATACGAGATCTTCTGTGCACCATATCTAATTCTAAATACCACTTCGGCTTCAATCGCCGTTCCAAAACCCATCCAAAAATCAAACCTGGTTTTCCATCGGAAAAATTAAATCCAGTCAATAAACCGAAGCGCAATTTCTTCCTTGCCGGTTTAAACGACTTCAAAGGGTTTGGCTTGATTATTAAGTCCTCTTCTTTTTGTTGCTCCACCAAGGGAGCTATAGAGCGTTCCAAAAACTTGATGGCTCCCATTTTTTCAGGACTTGCCTTTGGTATTTCTGAAAAGACAGGAAGTGTTTTAGAAGACTTTGTATCCAACGTTTTTTTATCCGACACAGAGCCAGAAGAAAGGACTACCGCATTCTTTTTTTCAAGTCCATTTTCCCTTCGCTCTTTTTCATTAGACCAAGAAGAATTACTCAAAGCGATTGGCGATGACTTGCTCTCCTTTGTGGACCTAGACTTGGTTTTATTGATAACTTTGGGTAACTCTTGTTTTTTAAAGGTCGGTCTACTATTGCTTTCAACGTTTTCAATAGTTTTCTTTTCGTTTTCGTTTTCAGTAACATTTTGCTCGACCTTTTCTATACGCTTTGATTGGTCTGATAAATTCTTGACTTTTTCTTCCGAGGGAATAAGTGTTTTATCTTTTTGGATCTCCGTATTTTTTTGCTGCGGAGTATCGACTAGCAAAGTTGTATTTTTTGTTGGTAGAAAATAAAACATTCCCACCAAGACCGCACTTAAAAACAGAGCGCCACCACCCCAGAACAATTTACTTTTATTGATCCCTGTTTCTTCACCACTAAGCCCGCCCTCCTCGTGCAACATCGTGGCTAAGTTTTCCCAGTGAGCTTCTTCAAACTCATAGGAAGTCGAATCCAGTTTTTCCCGAAGGGAATTTTTAGGTAATTTTCTTTTCATCTCTTACGCTGATTGAATTTTTAGATCACTTAAAATTTTTTGCTGCAATAAAGTTTTGGCCTTAGACAGATACCATTTAGAGGTTCCAGTACTAATATTTAATCTTTCTGCAATTTCGTGATGCTTATAACCATCAATGGCATGCATACAAAAAACCATTCTGTAAGTCGGTTCCAGTTCTTGAATCTTTTGTAAAATTTCTTCTGCTCCTAAGTTAGAAAGGGCTAAATTATTTACAGGGGCATCTACTTCTATATTGCTATCAATGCGTTCTTGATACCTAGCTTTAGTCCTTAAAAAATCAATGGCGGTATTACAAACGATTCGTCTAATCCATGCCCCTAGTTCCCCATCTCCTTGATATTGGTCGATTGAGGTGAGAATTTTAAAAAAGGCAGTATTGAGCATTTTGACCGCCTCCTCTTTTTCTCGAGCATAACGCATACATAAACCCAACATTCGGGAGTAGTACTTTTGGTACAGATACTTCTGTCCCAAAGGGTCCTTTTCTAGGCATGCCTTTAGCAAGTCTACATCATTACTTTCTGGGTGGATCTTCATCTAAGCTCTTCCGATTATATGGTTGTTCTCTAGAGTAACGCTTATTATTGTTTCTTTGTCTGTATTGACGCCACGAAATTTGAAAGGGTTGGTAAAATCAGCAAGTATTTTAAAATAGCATTGCATTTTCCTCTTCCATTCTTCAAAAAACATTGATAATCAGATCATTAGCGCTAAGTATAAAAAAGAAGTTCTAAAAACTTAAATTGCAAAAGCGGCAAACCCGCAAAATTTTATCAGAAAAAAAGCGTCTGTTATTTTCTACAATTGGAAAATAGCTTACCTTCATTTGGCGCTGGTATATCCATTCTTTTGCATTTGCAAAATTTCATCCTTATACCAAACATCCATAAAATCAAAATTAACACAAGCCCATAAAAACCATTCTCATGTCTTTCTTTCCTTTTCAGTTAAAACCGATGCCCAATTTTGTAGAATTTCTCAATGCAGAAGGTACGCTCCTACCGCATGAAGTACAACAAATTAATAAAGAGTGGAAAGAGGAAAAAAGTGAGGAAGCAAAATTGGAGGGTGGCGTTTTGCAAGATGATGCTTTGCGCAAATCTTCTGTTCTACCCATTTATCCCGGGGAAAAAAGGGATTGGATTTTTCAACGTATGAATGGCGTCATCGCCCAAGCCAATCAATATTATAATTTTGACCTCAATGGTTTTTACGAACCCTTGCAATTGGCACAATATGGCGTAGGGGATTTTTTCGATTGGCATCTCGACTTCGGAACCGGCACCTCTTCTAATCGCAAACTTAGCCTAAGCATCCAACTCTCCCATCCCGAGGAATACGAAGGCGGCGACCTAGAATTTCAAATCAATAACAAAATTGTCAAAGCTCCGCGGACCCCCGGCACCGCCATTATCTTTCCTTCCTTTATCCGGCATCGGGTCACCAAGATTACCAAAGGAAATCGACGATCTATCGTCGGCTGGGTGTCTGGTCCTCCTTATCGTTAGATTTGAGTCAGATTTATAAAAGTTGGTCAACGGGATTGTCCGGAGTAAAGGAATATCTATATCCCAAAAAAAATTCTCCAGAAAGCACCATTCCCTAAAAAAAGAGTTTGATCTATCCATGGATCGGCAAAATCTTCTGCTTACTTCTTTCTGCCAAGGAAAAAACTGACGATACTTTTAATGAATTTGATAACTTGAGATTCTTGTTTTTTAGGTTCACTCATGGGGAGGATATTTTGAGGTAAGTAAATAGAATTAATTCAAATATTTCATTTTCGATAACTCCACTTTCGCCAGAGTCCTTCCAAAGGTCCGTAATCAAATTTACTCAACCAAAAATAAGAAAAAATCATCTGGCTAATAAAAATAACAAAAGCAGTAATCACTAATTGACTAGGTTTAAGACTTCCGTATAAGGCCAATCCAAAAGAAGAAAACAAAAAGGCACAGATAACAGATTGTCCAAGGTAATTAGTCAAAGACATTTTTCCTACAAATTGCAGTGGTTTTAAAAAGGTTCTAAAAAAGTTCCACTTCCATAATAAGACAAAACCAAAGACATAAAAGAATCCGTGAATCAGTTCTCGGATAGTGATCAGCAAAGCAAATAGCAAAGCTTGGAAAATAGAGTTTTCAAAATCAAAAGCCGACTGAATAGCTCCACCAAAAAAATACCAAAGCACTAGCGTAAATAATCCAAAGAGTACAAAAATCAATCCTTTTCGAGTATCTAGCGCTTCTAGCATTTTTTTCCGCGAAGCCCATATCCCCGCCAAAAACAAACTCCATTCCTTGGGGATGTACATGATCAGTTTTTCGTTTCGGAAAGTTCCAAAGTCGTACAGTCGCAATTGGAGTAGGTCCCAAAAACTTCCCTCGGTATTCAAAGCAATGTATTCTTGTAAGGAGTATTTTGAACTGGTAAAAACAGGTTCATATTCGATGACTTGTCGGAGTATAAATTCAGCGGCAGGAATAAAGTGAATCCCTAAAAAACAAAGCAATAAAGTTCGATTTTTAAAACCTAAAAAGAAAGGTAAAGTCATTCCCAATAAAGCGTAGGGCAAAAGTATGTCTCCAAAAGAAAGGAAGAGTAAATGTAAAATTCCAAAAACCGCCAAGAGCGACATTCTCCGCCACCAAAAATTTCGAAAAGCTATTTTGTCGCTATATTTCTCATACTGCATCCAACAACCATAGCCAAATAGAAAAGCAAAAATGAACATAAATTTTCCGGCGCAAAAGAAAACCATATTCTCGACTACTGATAATTCCACACCTTCCATCACAAAATAAAAGCTTCCATAATGCGCGTAAGGAGCATGAAAAACAAAGATATTAACAATCAATATTCCCAAAAGCGCAAAGCCGCGTAAAGCGTCGATAGCGGTGATTCTCTTTTGGGTAACTTTTGTATTTTGCATGTATCTTTTATCAGAGAAGCAATAAAATTAGAACTCAAAGATATCAAAAAATCCGTCCGTAGTAATTTAAATCCACCACTTTTCCACTCGTCGTTGCATGATCATTCCTAATGGTTCCCTCTAATGTAAAGCCATTTTTAAGCGCCACTTTTATACTCCCTATATTTTCTTCATTGACCCGACACAGTAATTTTTTAAACCCATAAGTCATCACCAAATAATCTACCAAAAGACCAAGTGCTTTTGAAGTGATTCCCTTCCCTGCATAATTTTGATCAATAAAATACCCAAGCTCTCCTTTGGGAATTTTCCAATTGATATTTTTCACATCTACCAGACCGATCAACTGTCCCGTCCGATCATCTTCAATCGTATACGGAAAATAACTTTTGGCAGTAATCTTTCGTACGACCGATTCACAATAGTTTTGAGTATCCGCCAAGCTTAGATTTTCGGAAAGCGTCCCAGGAAAAAAATCTTCCAATTGACTCCGATTTTGGTCTATCAATTGAAAAAATAAATCTCCCTTTTTGGGATCAAACTCCTGAAAAGTATAGTGATCAAATTGTTGAATCATAAGTATTAAAATAGGTGCCGAAAATAAGTATTCCAAAAGAAATTTTTCTTCTGCGATTTAAACATAGTCATTAATCGACAAACGGCATGGGGTTTTAGACTTTAATCTACAACAACAATGGCTCAATTCAAACAATTCCATATCTTAGGCAAAAAATAATACCAATGAAAAACAACTTACTTTTATTTTTCCTTTTTTTTAGCGGCTCTCTTTTTGCCCAGACTCAATACCTCCATTGCGGCCACATCCTGCACCCGGATATCAAAAAAATCGTATCCGAGCAAACCATCATCGTAGAAGGCAAAAATATCTTGGAAATAAAAGATGGTTATGTCGAAGCTCCCAAAGGAGTAGCAATCATTGACCTAAAAAATCAATACGTCTTACCTGGCCTGATGGACATGCATGTTCATATAGAAAGTGAGTCCAATCCAAAAAGGTATGAAAATAAGTTTCGAGAAAATGAAGCCGATGTCGCCTTAAAAGCGACTCAATACTGTGATCGTACTTTGATGGCAGGTTTTACGACCGTGCGAGATTTGGGTGGCTCGGGAGTCAATGTCTCTTTGCAAAAAGCAATTGCTAGAGGCTTTGTTCGTGGCCCTAGAATTTATACTGCCGAAAAATCACTCGCCTCCACTGGCGGACACGCCGACCCTACCAATGGCGTCCGCAATGACCTCAAAGGCGATCCTGGCCCCAAGGAGGGCGTAGTCAACTCCGTCGCAGATGCCAAAAAAGCGGTTCGCCAACGTTATAAGAATGGCGCAGATGTCATCAAAATAACGGCTACCGGAGGCGTTCTCAGTGTCGCCAAAGATGGCTCAGGACCACAATTTACCATTGAAGAAATCAAAGCTATAGTCGCTACCGCCAATGATTATGGTTTGACCACTGCCGCACATGCCCATGGAAAAGAAGGCATGCGCCGCGCAGTACTTGGCGGTATTCACAGCATCGAGCATGGCACTTATATGGATGAAGAAATCATGGACTTGATGAAAGAAAAAGGCACCTATTATGTCCCCACTATTTTGGCTGGTAATTTTGTAGCCGAAAAGGCAAAGATTCCTGGTTTTTATCCGGAGGTGGTGGTTCCCAAAGCATTGGCCATTGGGCCACAGATTCAGAAGACTTTTGGTGAGGCTTATAAACGAGGAGTAAAAATCGCTTTTGGTACCGATTCAGGAGTCTCCTATCATGGCGATAATGCTCGGGAATTTTCTCTCATGGTGGAAGCCGGAATGCCGCCTATGGAAGCCATTTATTCGGCCACCATCAACACCGCAGCTCTATTGAGAATTAGCGATAAAGTAGGAAGCATCACTCCGGGAAAATGGGCAGACTTGATTGCGGTTGATCAAAACCCTCTAGAAGACATCGCGACTTTGGAGCAAGTACAATTTGTGATGAAGGAAGGAAAAACGTATAAATTTAAAGGAGTCGCGAAATATTAAAACCCGTTAGTCAAAAGATGATAAAATTCTTTAGAAAAATCCGTCAAAATATGCTTGCTGAAAATAAGTTGAGCAAATATATAGGCTATGCGATTGGGGAGATCATTTTGGTTGTGATCGGTATTCTGATTGCGCTTCAAATTAATACTGCCAATCAAAATCGCCAGCGTATAAAATTGGAAAACGTTTTGCTCCAACAAGTAAAACTAGAGTTGCTAGAGATTTATGATGACCTATGGTTTGATTCCTCGATTCTAAGCATAGGCGAAAAAAGTCACGCAAATATTAATAAGTACATCGTTCAGAATTCGCCCTATACAGATAGCATGTGTTTTGATTTTTATTGGATAAAATATGACGAATACATCTATCCTACCAATGCTGCCTATAGCCGACTCAAGAAAGAGGGTTTAGATATTATTAGCAATCCTACTATTCACTTTTATCTTCAAGAATTATACGAAAGTCATTTCCCCCGTTTAAGTAAAAAAGATGCTTTCACCCCTGACATTCCAGCGGTTTTTAATGACTATTACCTTGATCATTTTAAACCCAACATTGATTCATCTATAAAATTTAGTTGGACTTTAGTTAGTGATACTATAGGCAGTAGAATTTATTCTGTGGAACCTATTAATTTTCCTCAAATAGATAATAATGATGGCCAACGTACCATAGGTTTTGTACCTCTAAATTTTTTGGCCTTAAAAAAAGACTCCAAATTCCTCATGCTGTTGGCTCAGACGAAGCGGTATAGAGACTACAAAATAAGACGGTATACTTCTGCCAAAAATCGGGTCAAGGAAGTTCTTGACCTAATAGATCAAGCATTAGAGCAAGATTAGGAATAAGAAAATTTGTAACAGCAATAATATTTCTAAAAACCAAAACAAAAAAGTAAACTCTATTATGAAAATCCTTCCTTCCTTTTTCCTGATTCTACTCCTAAGTATCTTAGTCATCCCCTCTATCGCTCAAGACCAAAGTACTTCCATTTTAGATCAAAAATTTACCGTTGCCCAACTCCAAGAAGATTTTGATATTTTCCGAAGGAATGTGGAGGACTATCAACCGGGACTCTATCAATATACTTCGAAAGAAAAATTGGATCAAGCTTTCGATGCCGCCAGAGCGGCCTTAAACCAACCGATGAATAGTGCAGCGTTTTTGCGCATTGTCTGCCCGACCTTAAAACTAATTGCCAATGGCCATACCCAATTGGTTGGCTCCGCCGCGTATTATAAAGCGATGAGAGAAAGTTTTATTTTTTTTCCTTTTCAACTTCATCGACATGATGGTCAAGTATACATCTTACGCAATCTTTCTTCCCAAAAAGATATTCCTTCCGGTGCCCTTATCAAAAGTATTAATGGAGAAGAAATCAAGCAAATCTTCCAAGAATTAGAGGATTTCCAAACTAGAGATGGCTTTAATCAAAGCTTACCACAAGCAAAGGTCAATCATTATTTTGCAAGAAACTATGGCCTTTACAAAGGCTTTCCAGAGCAGTTCGACATTGAGATACAAGAGACCAAAGATAGTCCACTAAAAAAATATACCGTCCAAGCCGTTACGGAAGCGGAAGGTAGAAAAATCTATGAAGAGCGCTATGGAAAAATCAATGCTTCCGCAGCCCAAAAACCAGCGATCGACTTTTCTATTGACCAAAATATTGCGACGCTCACTATTCGCACTTTCGATGGTTCCGCATACAAAAAAGAAAAAATAAAAACCAAAAAAATATTCAAAGAATATTTTGAAAAAATGGAGATAGCAGGGGTAGAACATCTCATTATCGACCTAAGAAATAATGGCGGTGGTGATCCACAACCTACTGAAAATCTTTTTGCACACCTCTATGATCAAACGTTTACTTTCTATAAAGAGATCAGTGCAAAAGTCAAAAAAATCCCTAGAAATGAGCCCTATCTCAAACTAGGATTTGGCGAACGTTTTTTGAACTCGCTAATTTTTAAAAAACAAGGAGACCAATTTATTGGTAGAAAAATCATCCCCGGATTAAAACCTACCCAACCTGCAAAAACTCAATTTAAAGGTCAAGTCTATGTATTGACGAATGCCAATTCTTTTTCTGCAACGGGTGAAATGACGGGCATCATTAAAAATCAAAACAAAGCCATTTTTATTGGGGAAGAAGCTGGTGGAAATCCAGTACAAAATGTCAGTGGCCTTATGGCGATCTTGGAATTACCACATACCAAAAACCGAGCAGTTATTCCTTTTTGGCTTTGGGTCATGAATGTAGATTTGGAAAACAATGGTCGCGGGGTACTTCCAGACCACCAAGTTAGTCCTGATGTATCGGATATCCTAAATGGGGTGGACCGGGTGATGTTGTATACTTTGGATTTGATAAAAGGAAAGCAGGTAGCTGAGTGAATGAGATATTTCTATACTACAGCCGTAATTTGCACGAGCACTAGCGAGTCAAGAAAAACCAATAACTCAAAACCTATCTTGCTATTTTTTTGTTAGCTATTCAGAACGATTTATTCGAAAAACAAGGTTCTAAATGAAATCACTTTAAACCAAAATAACTTTAAAATTTCCTAAGCCATGTCTACCCGATACCTTCCCAGCATCCGCAAACAATTTGAGTATTATAAAATGCTTGGTGACAAAACATTTGACCAAGTTCCAGAAGAAAAACTCTTTTGGCAATTCAATGAAGAGAGCAATAGCATGGCCATCATTGTCAAACATCTGTGGGGCAACATGCTTTCTCGTTGGACAGATTTCCAAACGGCAGACGGAGAAAAGGAATGGCGCAACCGCGAAGCCGAATTTGATGCAGACATCAAAAGTAAAGCAGAAATGCTGGAAAAATGGGAAGCCGGATGGCAGTGTCTTTTTGCTGCATTAGACCCCTTGGAAGCGCAAGACCTAGCCAAAGAAATTTACATTCGCAATATGGGACATACCATTACGGAAGCGATTAATCGCCAATTGGCACATTATGCCCATCACATCGGGCAGATTGTTTTTTTAGGAAAAATGATTCAGGGAAAAGAGTGGAAATCCCTCTCCATTCCAAGGGGTAAGTCTGCCGAATATAATGCACAAAAGTTTGCCCAACCCAAACGAAAAGCTCATTTTACCGACGAATTTTTAAAGGATAAAAAGACCCCATAAGGCCAATGCAACAAGACTTGAAGGGAAGGAACCTGCCTTTGCTGGCAGGATATGGGTAGGCAAAAAGGAAAAAGAAAAAAACGCGCTTAACTGATGTTCCACAAGCGACTATAAACTAAAAGGCAGGAGCCCTTTCCAAGAAAAAATCACCGCTCATTAATCACAATAAATTTCAAACTTTTACGCGGACCAACCGTCAAATAATAAGTCGAAGCAGGGAGTGCCAAAACCTTCGTTGGCAACTCATAATCGTTTTTCCCTTCCTTCACAGATAAAGAGGTCGTAGACATCAGACGCCCCAAAGTAGTCCAGATACTTACTTCCAATTCTTGGTCGGTCTCACTTTCCATCCGCAATTTGATGTTGTCAAAAGTGCTTACTGGATTCGGGAATAAAACACAGTCTTCGAAGATACACTTGTTCTCCAAGAAAGGAATATTAGAATAGGTAAAATTACCATCCGAATAATAGATCTTGAGTCGGTAATATATTTTTTCTTCTTCATATAAAAGCGGATCAATAAACCATTGGAAAGTATAATCTAAGGATGGGACATCGCTTCCCGCAACCTCTCCTATTTTCATAAAAGATAGACTATCAAAACTTCGTTGGACTTCATAACTGACTGCTGTAAATTCTGGAGGTAAAACCCAATTGACAGAAATTTCACAATCCTCGTTTTGTTCGACGGCTAGCGTAATTTGATCGCGCGCCAGTTTATTCTCGGCTGTGGTAAAATATTTGAATTGATTCAAAAGATTCTCGCTAATGATTCCCCTTGAAGGCGTGGCACCATCAGACATGGATTCAATTTTAGTCCATTCCGACGTATCCAAAAATGCGATTTTGACCTCCTCCGGATCAGGAAAACCACCGGTACTCCCATCATAAGGAATCGCAATTCTTCCAGTGGAAAAACCTTCTACTTGACGAATTTCCCAATACTCTTCTTCATTGATACGGTTCAGGGAATTATCCGTTTCGGTAATGGGATGTCCTTGATTGAAATATTCTACTTGAAATTTAGTCAAACCTGCTAAATCAGAAACAGAGGGTGCTCGAAGCAGTCCCCCCTTCCCTACAGGAAAAGTAAAATCAGTACTTCCCAATCTTCGCATTGGCCCATCAATATGCGCATGATCTCCCGAATTGGAATGGTAGGCAAAAGGCTCAAAGGAAAATAAACTAAAATCGTTGGTTCGGATGATTCCAT
This sequence comes from uncultured Saprospiraceae bacterium, assembly GCA_964419315.1. GTDB lineage: Bacteria > Bacteroidota > Bacteroidia > Chitinophagales > Saprospiraceae > CALLVY01. The sequence goes on from CAYQRA010000113.1 coordinate 10,813, forward strand.
CCAAAAAATTCAGATGATTGAAAAGTTGTAAACTAGAACTTCCCATCATGGTTATTCCCGATGGGTTATTGACTTCAAGATCATAGGTAGAAAAAGCTTGGTATAGAAAAAGACTTTGTTCTTTTGGGCCATAAAAACGAAATATTCCAGTTCCTTGATTAAAAACCCGAGCCTCATTTACTAGATTACCGGTCAAGCCAAAATCTCCGCGATTTTTGAATTCGGAAGAAAAATTAGAGAAGTTTCCATCGATATGAACCAATTGGCTGTCTTTGACGAAAAGCATACCATCATTGACTACATCTATCTGAGCAAATAATGCAGAAGCAAAAAAGCATTGGTAAAAAAATAGAATTTGGAATACTTTTACTTTTCTCATAAGAGCGTTGGCAATTAATAAGGTACGCAAAATGACGAGTTCATTTTTTCTTTATAAGAGTTGAAAAACTTAAGCAATACCTTAAGCATCAGTGAGGCTTTTCAACGAAATAGAAAGGGAAAAGAAACCGTCAGACGTGTATTTTATTATGTTCCAATTCCCTTACCCTTAAATTCTCGCCATTCTCGTGCCAAGAATGGAAAATGGGAGGAATATTAACTATCTCCTAACTTTAAAAGCGGTTTCTTTATTGATATAGAGCATTGGACAGCTATTAGCAGGGCAACTATTATTGCTCCACCAAGTAACATCATCGGCTTCTTCCGCAGCCCCTAATACATCGATGTCTCCATCTCCATCTACATCTTTGGCAAAAACGAATGCTGCTCCATCATAATTCGTATCAATATCGTGTTTGGTAAAAACTTCATTGCCATCATTTTCCCACCAAGCAACATCATCATCCGTTTGGGCAGCTCCAATTATATCCACATCTCCATCGCTATCCAAATCTGCTGCATAGACAGATTCTGCACCAGCAAAACTGCCATCTATCGTGCGTTTGGTAAAATTTTCACTGCCATCATTTTCCCACCAAGTAATGTCATCTGCAATATCAGCAGCACCTAGGACATCCATATCTCCATCGCTATCAACATCAATAGCGTATACAGATTCCACCCCATCATAAAAAGCATCAATTGTTTGTTTTGTAAAACCTTCACTCCCATCATTTTCATACCAAACGACATCATCGGCAACATAGGCTCCAGCTAAGACATCCATGTCTCCGTCCATATCGATGTCTGCGGCAAAGACTGTTTTTGCACCACTAAAACTGCCATCTATCGTGCGTTTGGTAAAACTTTGATTCCCATCATTTTCCCACCAAGCAATATCATTTGCAGTTTCCGCAGCTCCTAATACATCCATATCTCCATCACCATCGACATCAATAGCGTATACAGATTCCGCACCAGCAAAACTGCCATCTATCAAATGTTCGGTAAAGTTTTCATTTCCGTCATTTTCCCACCAAGCAACATCACCAGAGGCATTAGCCGCAGCAAGTAAATCGACATCACCATCCTTATCGACAGTATAAGCATTTTTTAATTTA
>CAYQRA010000114.1:0-12289 GCA_964419315.1 uncultured Saprospiraceae bacterium
TTTCCTTCCAATACATAGAGAATTTCTCTGGTCGGCTGATTGCCGTCCGGAGCATAAGCAGATAACGCCCAAAATGATGTAAGAAATTTAATTTCATAAATGACTTGAAGCCAGATGGTTGTGATAAATATTAGTATACTAGCTTCTCAATATAGGTGTGAAAAAATCGCTTTTTTCAAAACAGGCTCAAAAATAGGTTTATTTTGATGAAAACAGAAAGTTTTTTGGTTAAACGGTATAGACTTTAAATTGTTTTACCTTTGAATTTTTCAAACGGAAACCCTCAAATCTAAAATACAACAGCATGAATGCCATAATTACTGGAGCGACAAAAGGAATTGGCTACGCCATTGCAGAATCTTTGGCTACGGAAGGATTCAATATTGCTTTCAATTCTCGATCCCTAGAAGATCTTGAAAAATATCAAAAAGACCTACAAAGTCGTTTTCCCAATCAGGAATTTCTGATTAAGACTACGGACATGAGTAAAAAAGAAGAAGTTTTGGCTTTTGCGGATTTCATCAAATCCAACTGGCAAGAAGTCGAAATCCTAGTCAATAATGCGGGTGTTTTTCTTCCGGGGGAAATTACGAAGGAAGAAGATGGAACCTTAGAAAAGCAGATCGAGACCAATCTCTATAGTGCTTATCATTTGACCCGTGCGATTTTACCGATCATGCTGCCGCAAAAAAGAGGTTATATCTTCAACATGTGTTCTATCGCTAGTTTTATGGCTTATCCCAATGGTGGTTCCTATAGCATTTCCAAATTTGCTTTGCTTGGTTTTTCTAAGGTGTTGCGAGAAGAGTTGAAAGAAAATGGAATTCGAGTGAGCTCGATCATGCCGGGAGGTACCTGGTCAAATTCTTGGGCTGGCGTTGAATTACCACAAGACCGACTGATGGAGGCCAACGATATTGCTATTGCGGTAATGGCTGCTTATAAAATGAGTCCTTCTGCTGTAGTGGAAGAAATTACTTTGCGACCACAATTGGGGGATTTGTAAATAGCAGGAAAGCATCAATTGGTGTCAAAGCACTTGGTACCAATTGATGCTTATCCAAAATCGATTTTCCGAGCTATTTGCAATAAAAGAATTGATTCGATAGTCTAATCCAAGTTCTACTTTTTTTTGGTCTGTAAATTGGTAGCCTAGTAAGGCCAAGATCCGTATCTCCAAATCATAAGATTTACTTTGCCAAAAATTCAGATATTCATTATTGAGTTTAAGGTAAAATTCTTTGGAATCAACCGCGTGCCCTTGCAAAGCGATGGCAGAAGATAGTCTATACCGCAAGCGAAAGCTTGTACGCTCTTCTGCTTCATAAGTTTGGTCACTGGTAATCCGGTGGGATAATTTGACTCCAGTATAGGACTTGGTGATGATAAACTGTTGAATACTTCGATGAACCGTTTTCCCTTCTTTTAGTCGAATCAAATATCCGAGTGCTAGCGATTTATGGAAACCTACCTTACGAGCAGCAAGGACCGCAAAATCAGTGAGGAGATATTGGTACTTAAAATCACTTGGCTTTTCGAAGAAGCCTTTTTTCAATAAATGTCGAGAAGATAATTTGCAGTTGAGTTTAAAGTTTTGGGGTAATTTTTTGTTGACGTTGATGGAGGGTAAAACTCCAAATTGGTAACTGCTTTGTGCATTGCAGAAAAAAGAAAGTAAAACAAAAAAGAGGAAGTAAAATAATTTCATGCAATGGCTTAAAAGAATAGACCTTCTCCTATAAATGATCTAATGATGCGAATAAGGGCTTGAAATACGGAATCTCGAATCTCCAATGCTGAGTTGGTTTTAAAACTCGATGTTATCGGTATTGCGTCCTACAATTTCTAACTTTTGCAAAAACTCGCCAGTCCCGGAAAATAAATACTCATACTTTTTATAGCTTTGCGCTAACTTGGTTTTGACCACGATCTCAAAGTTAAAAAGAGAAGCATCCATTTTTTCTATGGCTAAGGTCTGCGCTGCAAAAAAATCTTGCTTACTAAGATATTGTATTTGTAGCTTTTCTATCTTATGTTTTTTATAAGCAGATTGGAAATAGTTCGAAATATTAGCTTGACTTTTCAAAGGCATTTTTTTCCATTTGATCTTCACTTCAATATCCTCAAAATCCCCCGCTGCGCTAAACTCGATACTATGCTTTGCCTTTTTGTATTTTGTCTTGGCTTCGACACTCGTTCGATGGAGGCCAATCTCCTTGTACCATTTTATGTTCTTATCAAAATTCAGCCCTTCCAAAAAAAGCAAAGCCTGTGGTGGTACTTCCTTTTCTTTGATACGAAATTCTTTTTCATATTTAGTTTGTCCAAATCCTAAATTACAAAAAGAGAGCAAGACCGATAAAAAAATTAGTTTATGCATTAGAGATTATCTTCTAATAGAAATTGTTTAAAAAGTCGTGATGAGCTTATTGATAAGTGCTTGGCAATCAAGACGAAGCTCATTTTTTGTTTCGTAGCCAAAGCTACGGTGACCAAAAATAGCTGAAGTATTGGTTGTCAATGGCTTGTCAAGAAATCATTGAGGGCTTTTTTAAACAACTTCATATTCAAATGTCTCCTTTCCCACCATTTTCGTCAATAATTTTGGCACCTGAAATCGGGGACCATATTGCTTTTCATAAGCCGCACACTGCGACACAAATTTTTCAATACCATAATCATTGATATACTGAATCACTCCTCCTTTAAACGAAGGAAATCCCCAGCCATAAATACTCGCCAAATTGGCTTCCTCCAAAGAACCAATAACCTTTTCTTGTAAACACCAAACGGCTTCCAAGACTTGCACAAACAATAAGCGTTCTTCTAAAGCACCGACGGTCCAAACCTCTTGGCTCGTGGAAAAATGAGTTTTTAAACCTTTCCATAATTGCCGCTCCTCCCCTGCTGGATACTCATAAAATCCAGCTTTCTTTTTTGCGCCCTTCCGATCCAATTCCTCTAGCATCTTTTTCAAAGTTGGAACCGCTGGATGTTGAATATATTTTGGCCCATAAAGCAGAGCCGCCTGTGTTTCAAAACGGAGTACCATTTCCAAGCCTAAATCATCAGACAAGGCCAAAGCGCCTTTCGGCATTCCCACTTGCTTGCCCAGATTTTCGATCAGTGCAGCAGGATAACCTTCCGTCAACATATGGATACCTTCCAAAATATAGGTATTCTGAACTCTCGAAGCAAAAAAGCCCCAGCTATCCTTTACAACGATTGGTGTCTTTCTAATTTTCTTTACAAAATCAAAAGCTCGAGCGATTGTCTCTTCACTCGTTTTCTTACCTCTGATAATTTCTACGATTGGTACTTCCACTACTGGCGAAAAGAAATGCAAACCCACAAAATTATCTGGCCGACTAGAACTTTCTGCCAATTTACTGATCGGAATAGAAGAGGTATTGGAAGCAAAAATAGAAAATTCATCTAAGTGAATTTCGGCCTCCTTCATCACTTTAGTTTTTACATTCTGATTTTCAAAAACGGCTTCGATCACCAAATCACAGGTTTCAAAATCAGCGGAAGTTTCCGTGGTTTGTATTTTATCCAATAAGCTACCACACTCCTCTTTTGTGATTTTTCCACTGCGCATCAATTCTTCCAAGCGATCACCAGCATAAGCCTTGCCTCTTTCTGCTACAGATTTGGAGATGTCTTTTAAAACAACTTCTAAGCCTCTTACCACACAGGCTGTCGCAATTCCTGAGCCCATCAATCCAGAGCCAATAATGCCAACTTTTCGAGGACGAAATTTCCCAAAACCTTTGGGCCGGTTGGTCCCTTTTAGAATAGCTTTTAGGTCGTACCAAAAAGCTTTGGTCATATTCTTCGTCTCCTTGCTTTGAACCAAATTTGCAAAATGGCGACTCTCAATTTTTGAAGCCGTTGCAAAATCAACCTTAGCACCTTCCGTCAATACATTGAGGATTGCTTTGGGTGCCGCAAAATTACCTTGGTACTTTTTGACCAGACCAGCAGACAAGCGACGAACAACCTCTGCTACGCGCTCCCCCGGAATCTTTCCCTCTGGATCATCCCAAGTACTCCGTGCTTCTGGGTTGGCCAATATCCATTTTTTGGCCTTGGTTATCATGTCCTTTTTATCCATCGCCAAATCATCAATAATTCCCGCTTCAAAAGCCTCTTTCGGGGTAAAGCGTTTTCCTTCGGTCAATACCGCAAAAGCTTTTTCGACCCCTAATAACCATAGCATGCGAATCACTCCGCCATTGCCCGGCATCCAACCCAAGGTAACTTCTGGATGCCCCAATCGCGTTTTCGGATCATTGATCGCAATTCGATAATGACAGGCCAAAGCCAATTCAAACCCCGAACCCAATGCCGTACCATTAATGGCAGCGACCACCGGCACTCCCGGGCTTTCAAGATCTCGAAAAAACTTTTTCAGTTTTTCTGCATATTCAAAAATCTCTTCCGCATCATAGCAATTGTGCAAATAATCCAAATCTCCTCCTGCCAAAAAAGTTTTCTTAGCAGAAGTAATGATGATCCCTTTTAATTTTCCTTTGGCCTTTTCTTCTTTCAAATGCTGGGTGACTGGAATAAAAAGCTCCCCAACTTCATGATTGATAATATTGACATCCCGATCGGCCATATCTAAAATAAGGGTAACAATATTGTCCGTATCTTTTTTGTATCGAATCATTTATTTGGAAATTGTAGATTTTTAATACGAAGTTCAAGGGCTTTCTTACGTTTATGTTTTTACGTTCAATATTCCCCTTAAACCCTTTCAATAATTGTGGCGACTCCCATTCCTCCTCCAACACAAAGCGTTACCAATCCGGTTTTTAGATCTCTGCGTTCCAATTCGTCCAGTAAGGTTCCGAGAAGAATAGCTCCGGTAGCTCCCAATGGATGCCCTAGCGCAATGGCGCCCCCATTGACATTTAGAATCTCCTCATCAATTTCAAAATCTCTTTGAAATTTCAATACCACCGAAGCAAAGGCTTCATTGATTTCCCAGAGGTCAATATCCGCAGCTTCCATCTTGGCTTGCTTTAGTGCTTTTTTGGCCGCAGGTGTTGGACCTTGCAGCATAATCGTAGGCTCCGAACTTACCGAAGCTACCGCACAAATTCGAGCACGAGCTTTTAAACCCAAGGTCTTTCCTATTTCTTCATTCCCAACCAATACCAATGCTGCGCCATCTACGATTCCGGAAGAATTGCCCGCAGTGTGTACATGATGGATGCGTTCAACAAAAGGATATTTTTGTAGGGCCATGGTATTAAAACCTTCTTCTCCAATTCCCTTAAAGGCAGGCTTTAAATGAGCCAAAGCTTCCAGACTGCTATTGGGACGGAGGTATTCATCTTCTGCGAGGATGAGTAATCCGTTGGCGTCTTTGATGGGAACGATGGATCGTTTGAAATAGCCTTTCTCTTGTGCCGCTGCAGCTCTTTGCTGAGATTGCAAAGCATAGGCATCGATAGTCTCCCGATCAAAACCTTGAATCGTAGCAATCAAATCTGCCGAGACTCCTTGTGGAATATAGCCAACCTTACTCGTGACAGCCGGATCAAACAAAAGTGGTCCTCCGTCACTTTCCATCGGTACTCTACTCATGCTTTCTATTCCTCCTGCAACAATTAATTCATCAAAACCTGCTTTGATTCTAGCCGCCGCAAGATTGACCGCTTCCAAGCCAGAAGCACAATATCGGTTGATCTGCATCCCTCCTACTTCATCCGACCAAGCGCTGTACAATAAAGCTGCTTTAGCTATATTCCCTCCTTGATCATTGATGGGAGTGACACAACCAATAATCAAATCATTGACCTTAGAAGTATCCAATTGGTGGCGTTCCTGTAAAGCTTGTAATGCAGTGGACAGTAAATGAATGGGCTTGAGCTCATAGAGTGCTCCAGAAGGTTTTCCTTTTCCCCTTGGCGTTCGCAAAGCATCATAAATATAGGCTTCTGTCATAAAATTTGATTTGGCACTGTTTAGAACTTCAACTAAGAACCATAAATTCAAGTAAATAACAATATTTAGATATTACTCAAATATTTAATTGGTTTCCCACAAATATATAAGGTTTTATCGTTTATCTATAAGGAACTAGAAAACTTAAAGTTGCTAAAGCTTATACTTTTTTAGCTATTCGTGAGCCTTCTGGCAAAATCTTCAAGTACCTATTTTAGGGGCCTATGAATCCTCTCGTCTTTTTTTTTATTTCATCAGTAGATAAAATGAGGACTATCTCTCACAAAGGCTTATTTTTGGGGTATCATTATTTTCTAGTTTTTTCACTAAACCTTCTTAAAATTAAATACCTATGGCACGGGGAACATCTCAAATGACTGGTTTTGCGCGATTTCTTATTTTTTTAATCATTGCTGCTCCGCTGATATTTTTTGGCGTGACTTATTATAAAGGCGAAGATCCTATCCAAACCCTACAAAACGCTTTTGCAGGAAAAACAGAAGTTGCGGTAGCAGAACCAGAAAGTCCCAAAACAGTCAATGTCCCCAAAGCTTCCGAAACGGCAATTAATAGCGAGTTGGCAAAACTTCGCGACAAAATGGAATTTACAGAAAAGAGAAATTCAGAACTTTATAAAGAGAATGAAGAATTGAAATCTGAATTAGAAAAAAAGATATCAGAACTTAAAGAAGTTCAAGGGCAGTTAGACAAAATAAAGTCTGCCATTGGAGCCAGTAAATAGACTGTAATTTTATTTTGAAAAAGGTTTAATCTTTTGACAAAAAAATAGTCGCCCCTCCTGACGAAGAAGGTTCAGGAGGGGCGAACTAATTTGATAGAATACTGGCATTCATCCTCGAAAATGCTTTTCTTTGCATTTTAAAATCATATGAAGTTTACCTAGGGTTTTCTTGATTATTATTATGAAGTCAAACTTTAGGCAGAATCCACACAAAATCAATCGCCATGATTAGAATATTGGTCAATGATGGTATGCACGCCGCAGGACAAAAGGTCTTGGAAGATGCTGGTTGCCACGTTGTAACAGATAAAGTAGCTCAAGAAAATTTAGCTACAGAATTAAAAAATTATGATGTAGTCCTTGTTAGAAGCGCTACCAAAATCCGTAAAGAACTGATCGATCAGTTACCCAATCTAAAAATGATTGGTCGCGGTGGTGTTGGAATGGACAACATCGATGTAGACTATGCAAGGGATAAAGGTATTGAAGTATTCAATACGCCATCAGCTTCTTCGAAAGCAGTAGCGGAGTTGGCCTTTGGTCATTTCTTTTCGCTCGCTCGTTTTCTCCACCAATCCAATCGAGACATGCCTGCTAAGGGCGACAGCGAATTTAAAAACCTAAAAAAATCCTACTCTAAAGGCTTTCAATTGCGAGGTCGTACTTTGGGCATTATTGGTTTTGGCCGCATTGGACAGGAAACCGCCCGTATAGGACTTGCTCTTGGAATGCAGGTATTGCCAGTAGACCCATATATTGAATCCAAAACAATTGAGATTCCAATGTTTAATGAAGCGGATGGAGCTTTCAAGGTAGACGTTCCTACGGTACCGATGGATACGATGTTGGGCCAAGCCGACCTAATCAGTCTACACGTTCCTTCCATGGGAAGACCACTCCTAGGAGAACCCGAAATGGCAAAAATGAAAGAGGGCGTTATTCTCGCCAATACTGCACGCGGAGGGTCGATTGATGAAGATGCTTTACTCGCTGCATTGGAAAGTGGAAAAGTAGGCGCTGCCGCTTTAGATGTTTTTGTCAATGAGCCAAAGCCTCGACAAGACCTACTCAATCATCCAAAAATTTCTGTTTCTCCACACATTGGGGCTTCTACCGTAGAAGCTCAGAAAAATATTGGATTGGAATTGGCGAGTAATATTTTAAATTTCTACAAGGTTACTTCTTAGGTCTTTAAAATCCGAAGTTTTTTAAAATAGAAAAGCCTGTCTTTGCATTAAAGACAGGCTTTTCTTATGGATCAAAATAAGAGCCTTGTTCCTCCTAGAATTCAAACAATTCTACATCAAATACCAAAACTGAATTCGCAGGAATTTTATTCTGTTGTCTATCGCCATAAGCCATCGTACTTGGAATAATAAACTTCCCTTTTCCGCCTTTTTTCAAAAGTGGAATAGCTTCTTGCCAGCCTGGAATTACTTGCTTCAATGGAAAAGAAATTGTTTTATCACGATCTACGGAAGAATCGAATACCGTTCCGTCGAGCAAAGTACCATGATAGTGGACCGTTACTTCAGAATCGATGGTTGGATTATCTCCTTTTCCTGCTTTCTCGATCACATAGTGAATACCAGAAGGCGTTTGCTGAGTAGTCAATCCTTTCTCTGCGACATAAGCTTCAATCAAGCCTTGATCCAAAGCTTTTTGCTTTGCAATCATAGCAGCCTGATCTTGAAAATCGATCAATTCTACTTCAAACATCAAAACAGAATTTGGTCCGATTGTTTGACCAGCTCCTCTAGGGCCGTAAGCCATTTTAGACGGAATAATAAACTTCCCTTTTCCACCTTTTTTCAACATTGGGATAGATTCCTGCCAACCAGGAATTACTTGCCCCAAAGGAAACTTAAGGGGTTCGCCACGTTCGACAGAAGAATCAAAAACAGTTCCATCAAGTAATTTTCCAGTATAATGAGCAGTGATAAAAGATCCTCCATCTGGAGAAGCATCACCGGTTCCTGGAGTTTCGATTTTATAGTAAATCCCAGAAGCGGTAGATTGTGCATCTGCCATGTCATTATCGATCAAATATTGTAGGATCAAGTTTTTATCGATGTCTTCCTGAGCAGTCGGAGAGTCGACCATCAGAGCTTTGAGTTTATCTTGTGGACTTGGCTCACAAGAGCAAAGCAAAAGGGCCATTGCCACGAGGGGGAAAAATAAGCGCATGTTGTTTTTTATTTTAAAAAATTATTGAAAATTATTTTCGAGTTATTAAGTATTTTAAAAGTCAATCAATTCTACTTCAAAGACGAGAACAGAATTTGGGCCAATGACCTTTCCAGCACCTCGGGGACCATAAGCCAAGTGGCTTGGGATCAAAAACTTAGCCTTTGCTCCTTTTTTCATCAAAGCAATTCCTTCTTGCCAGCCAGGGATCACTCGACCTAGGCTAAATTCGAAAGGCTCTCCTCGCTCTACCGAAGAATCAAAGACGGTTCCGTCTAGCAAAGTACCGTGATAATGTGCTGTGATGTTTGAAGCCTTCGTCGGTCGTTCTTCTCCCGTTCCTTCTTCCAACATGACATAGTGCAATCCTGATTTGGTTTTTTTAGTTGTCAAGCCATTAGCTTGAGCATAGTCCATAATTTCTTTTTGTTCCTTATCTCTCATTGCTTTTAAGCGAGCTTCTGGGCTCATAAAATCGATCAGTTCAATGTCGAAGACCAATACGGTATTGGGTGGAATATCTTTTCCGGCTCCTCTTTCTCCATAGGCCATCCCGGAGGGAATAAAAAACTTCCCTTTGCCTCCTTTTTTCAACATTGGGATCGCTTCTTGCCAACCTTTGACGACTCGACCCAATGAAAACTCAAAAGGTTTTCCACGATCTACAGAAGAGTCAAAAACTTTTCCATCCAACAACATTCCATGATAGTGGGCAGTGATGAGAGATTTCATATTGGGCTTCTCCTCTCCGGTTCCTTCCTTTTCCATGAGGTAATAAATACCAGACTCGGTAGATTGTAAATTGAGCTTATTATCTATTGCATACTGTATAATAAGATTTTTGTCTTTTTCTGCCTGACTGCTCGGCGTTTCAATCAATTGTGCTTTGAGCATTTTCTCCCACTTCGGGGTACAAGAAGAAAAGAAAAGTAAAGCAAAAAAAAGGGGCAATATTTGTCGCATGTATTTTTTATTTGAAGTGACTTTGTGTATTTTATTTTAAACAATTAATTATTCGGTAAAGAGATATTCTTCTCCTGATTTTTCTCCATGATTATAGAACTCTATTCTATACATGATATTCTTTTTATTTTTGATTTTACTTTTTTGTAGCTCATCAATTCTACTCCACAATTTTTGGGAAGCTTCTTCGCTATAATAGTATTTCCAATCTCCATGTTTCTCCCCGTTTACAAAATCACCTTCCGCTTTTGTGGTTTTATCTTTGTGATAAAACACCCAAGTCCCCTCTGCTTTTTTATGGACCACTTTTCCGGAAGCGGTTACTTTCCCCTTGACATCTTTCCATTCCTTCAACCGCTTCGACTTTCGATAAGCGCGCATTAATTTTTTATAAGGCTTTGTCGCTTTCTGCTTTTTTATATTCTGACTGCATAAGCCCGTGTGGAATTCGCTTTGGTATTCATAGGCAAATAAATAGTATTCGTCCCCAACTTCATAGTTCACCCCACAGGCGGCACCGGAGGTCGTAGAATAAACGACCACCTGTTTTTGAGTCAGGTTTCCATGGATCAATTTTTTCACCGCAAAGGTATATTTCAGCGCACTCCTTGCTTCAGAAAATTTACTCGGTATTTTTCTTTCCCTAGCGCTATTATTAATTTCTTCCTTTTTAATTATTTTGCCTGCAAAAACAAGATCATGTCGCATGATTTTATGAACATCCACATTCTCAAAAGCACAGCTACACCCATAGGCAACATAGCCTAAAATTAAAAGCGGGACGATTAATAGTATTTGCTTTTTCATCTGTTTCTCTTCTGAAGCTGTTTTTAAACAACTTCTTTATTAGGAATAATGAAATCCAATATTTATCGATCAATATCTACTAATTCAATTTCAAATTTTAAAACTGAATGAGGTGGAATTTTATCTCCAAAACCTTCTTCTCCATAAGCCAAATGAGAAGGAATTAAAAAAATACCTTTTCCTCCTTTGCGCAACATTGGAATGGCTTCTTGCCAACCCAGAATCACTTGGTGAAGTTTTACCTTTAAAGGTTTTCCTTCTTTCGATTGGTCAAACACCTTTCCATCCAAAAAACTTCCCCGATATTTAATAGAGACCAAGTCTCCCCAACGTGCATGGGGTTCCCCTAGGTCCCCTTCCTCTACAATCTGATAATACAAGCCGGACTCTTTTCGCTGAACATCTAATAAAGCTCCGATAGCATAATCTACAATGGTATTTTGATCTTGGTGTGCCTGTATTTTTGGGTTGGAGATCAATTGCATCGATAAGCGGGTCAGTAAATCATCTTCCGCTATTATCGGTTTACTTTCCACCGGAGGTATTTTTTCCTGTGGTGACTCCGTGCCACAAGCAAATAAAAGAGTGATGGACAAACAATAAAATAATTTCCATTTCCTATTCATAGCAAAACAATATTACAAGTGCACAAAGTACAGTTGCGGGGCAAAGGTAGTGGAGAATTTCGAAATACTCAGTGATTTGGTAGAAATAAATTCCCTTCCTTTTTATAAAAGAATAAGGGAATATTGAGTTCAATATTCCCTTATTGGGCAATCTACAGTCTTCTTTTTCGACTATTGTGCTATTTGGACACCCGTACAATCGTTTTTTCCTGAATCCAACAGGGCACCGTAAAGGAGTCTCCTACTTTGATTCCTCGCTGGAAAATATCTTCTACATCTGGCATAAACTTAGTATAAGTATTGATCAGCCGATTCGCTTCTTTGGATACGGAAGGGTCGACGCTTTTCGCTTTTTTCCATTTATCGATCGCAGGCCAGGTCACTATTTGGCTATCCCAACCTCGCCCCGGACCACATAATGGACCACTAGATGCATAAAGCTTTCCAATCAAGATATAAGCGGAGCCCATATTAGGTTTAGCTTGTAATGCTTTTCGAGCATATTTTCTAGAGTCTGCAAAACGTTTGAGTTCGCCGTAGTAAATTTTAGCAATCACCAGATAGTATTGCGCTTTCTTTTCCATATCGGTGCTAGCCTCTGCTTTTTCTTCGTAGCAGGTGATCGCTCCGCGGAAATCCCCATCCTTTAGAATACTCGCACAAGATACCTTTCCTGGAGGTGGTGCGACATAGCATTTGTTTTTCCAAGCTTCGGTAGCCGCCACGACTTTAGCATCATTGTCTGCACATCCACCCCATTTGAGGCGTCCCAATACAGAGGTAATCACTTCACAATCTTCTGGTGATTCTTCGAGCAAGGTAAAGTATTCGTTTTTGTAATATTCACAATCGTAAAAACCTTTGACTCCTTCTAGTCGTTCTAGGGATTCAGGCACATAACTTTCTACTACTTTCCACGGTTCACATTCCTTAGGAGATTTGCAATTGGCCAATCCATTGGACAAGGCAGTTCGAATTTTCTCGACATAAATTCTTGCTTCTGGGG
>CAYQRA010000115.1:0-12275 GCA_964419315.1 uncultured Saprospiraceae bacterium
TGTACGGTATAAATATCTGCCAAATACATTTCCACGGGATCTTCCGACTTTTCTCCCAACTTCCAAGCGGTAGTAGGACTCACTGGCATCAAAATAAAATCGTATTCCTGAAAAATCTCCTGTGTCCGATCTTGAATAAGTCGACGGACTTTCTGTGCTTTGGTATAATAAGCATCATAATACCCAGAGCTGAGTACAAAGGTGCCCAATAAGATTCTTCTTTTTACTTCCTCACTAAAACCTTCCGTTCGTGATTTCTGATAGGTTTCTTCCAAGTTTTTGGCGGAAGTATCTCGGTAACCATAGCGAATCCCATCAAAGCGAGAGAGATTCGAAGAAGCTTCCGCAGTAGTCAAAACATAATAAGCAGGGATGATATAATCTAGATAATCAAAATCTACCGCCTCAACTTGATGTCCTTCGCTTTTCAAGTCTTCTATCAATTGTAAAGTCCGCTTACCGATTTGAGCATCCATGCTTTTGTGGCGAACCGCCGCATCAAAATAAGCGACCTTATATTTTGGGGCAGAACCTGGGTCTGGAGTATAAGCGGCGACAGGGGTAGCACTACAAGTCGCATCAAACTCATCTGGCCCAGCCATCACTTCCAGGAGCTGAGCAGCATCTTCTACACTTTGGGAAAGGATACCGATCTGGTCAAAAGAAGAGGCATAGGCCAAAAGCCCATAACGGGAAATTCGTCCATAGCTAGGTTTCATCCCTACGACCCCACAGAAAGCAGCGGGTTGTCGGACCGATCCTCCGGTATCTGACCCAAGAGCAGCCAAACAGGTATCTGCTTGTACGGAGACTGCGGAGCCGCCCGAGGAACCACCGGGCACTCGCTCTGGATCGGCTGCATTGAGCACGGGCCCGTAGACAGAATTTTCATTCGAAGAGCCCATCGCAAATTGATCGCAGTTGACTCGTCCGATAATGATGGCATCTTCCGCCAAAACACGTTCTACTGCCGTAGCAGAATACAAAGAAGTAAAACCTTCTAAGATTTTAGCTGCTGCTGTTACTTGGTGGTCCTTATAACAAATTACATCTTTGATCGACAGCACCATTCCATGAAGACTTCCAAGCTGATCTGGGTTATTTTTGCGCTTCAAATCCAAAGCAGCCGCTCTTTCCAAGGCTTCTTCAGCAAACACTTCTACATAAATATTCAAATCCTTAGTCGCTTCTATTCGCTCTAGGTAATATGCTACCAGCGATTGGCAACTAATCGTTCCGCTGTTCAGGTCTTGCTGTACTTTTTGAAGTTGGGTATATTTTGGAGAATGCTTTGTCAATGCTTTAGGTATTTGTCGAGATAAAATAAGAGGTAGTCTGTCCTATTTATTAGGCTTTCAATGTATTGATGATTCCTTCCAATGGTAATTTTTTTTCGGCTCCGGTCTCCATATTTTTCAGGGTCAATTCGCCACTTTCCATTTCATTACTTCCGATCACGACCACATAAGGAACCTTTCGCGCATTGGCATATTTCATTTGCTTTTTCATTTTGCTGGCTTGCGGATATAATTCCGCATTGATTCCTGCAGCCCTTACTTGGTTGAGGCATTTGAAAGCATAGCTGTGGGCAGGATCATCAAAAGCTAGAAACAAAAGTTTCAAACCGGCAGCAGAGCTTTTGGGAAAAATATCCAATTCCTCCATCACCAAATAAATCCGATCTGCACCAAAAGAAATTCCCACACCAGAAACACCTTTCAAACCAAAGACTCCGGTGAGATCATCATATCGACCACCTCCACCAATACTACCAATTTCCACATCTAAAGCTTTCACTTCAAAAATACAACCGGTATAATAATTCAGTCCACGCGCCAAAGTAATGTCAAAAGACACTTTATTTTTAGGAGTACAGGTATCAAAATATTCGTGGAATTTTTCTAATTCTTCAATGCCTTTCAGACCCGTTTCACTAGCCGCCATCAAAGTTTTCAAAGGTTCTAGTTGATCGATTTTCAACATCTCCTCTATCTTATCCATGGCCATTTCGGAAATTCCTTTGCTAACCATTTCCTTACGCACCCCTTCCATTCCAACTTTGTCCAATTTATCAATCGCAATGGTCATATCCATAAATTGCTCCGCAATTCCCGCAGCTTCCGCCATCCCATAAAGTACCTTTCGGTTATTGATTTTGATTTCTACATTGATTCCTAAGCGGCCAAAAACTTCATCATAGATTTGCATCAACTCTGCCTCATTCATCAAACTATCACTTCCCACGACATCTGCATCACACTGAAAAAATTCGCGGTAGCGACCTTTCTGCGGTCGATCCGCTCGCCATACCGGTTGGATTTGATAGCGCTTAAAAGGGAAAGCAATATCATTTTGGTGCATGACTACATAACGCGCAAAAGGAACCGTCAAATCATAACGCATTCCTTTATCTGCGATAGAAGAAATTAGTTTTGGAGAATTGCCATCGGCAATGGCCTCTTTATTGGCTTTCTTGAGAAAGTCGCCATTGTTTAGAATTTTATACAACAATTTATCTCCCTCTTCTCCATATTTTCCGGTAAGGGTAGATAATTTTTCCATCACTGGAGTTTCAATAGGTTGATAGCCATATTTGACAAATACAGAACGGATGGTATCGAAAATATAGTTTCGTTTATTGACAACGTCAGGCCCAAAATCTCGGGTGCCCTGTGGGATGCTTGGTTTCATTTCTCTATTTTGGTTCTCTGAAAAAGCCCGTATGTGAGTCAAGCAAAAGAAGAATCCGACAACGGAGGATCACGAGGAACGCACTAAACCGACGCTGGAGGTTCACGCTAGTAAAAAACGCTTCTTTTGTTTGACTACGGGATTTGTCAGAGAATATTTATTTTATGCGACGGCCTAGATAAGTATGTACTTAAAGCGCCGACTTGAATTGGCCTAAAAAGCGAACATCGTTTTCAAATAATAATCGGATATCATCAATTCGATAGCGGAGCATCGCTTGACGTTCGATACCCATTCCAAAAGCGAATCCTGTGTATTTTTCAGAATCAATGCCGCAGTTTTCCAAAACTTTGGGATCCACCATTCCACAACCTAGGATTTCTACCCACTTGGTGTATTTACAAATATTACAACCTTTTCCATTACAGATAAAGCAAGAGATGTCCATTTCGGCACTAGGTTCGGTAAATGGGAAGTAAGAGGGTCGCAAACGAATCTTGGTGTCTGCTCCAAACATTTCCTGTGCAAAATAAAGCAAGGTTTGTTTCATATCGGCAAAAGAAACTCCTTCGTCCACATACAATCCTTCTACTTGGTGAAACTGACAATGTGCTCGAGCAGAGATCGTCTCATTTCTATAAACCCTACCTGGTGCGATGATGCGAATCGGTGGCTGTTGATTTTTCATTAGCCTAGACTGTACAGAAGAGGTGTGGGTTCGCAGCAACATATTGGTGCTGTCTTTGAGATAGAAGGTATCTTGCATATCCCTTGCAGGGTGATCTTCCGGCGTGTTCATGGCCGTAAAGTTGTGCCAATCGTCTTCTATTTCTCGATCTTCTGCTACCGTAAAACCAATGCGCGCAAAGATGTCGACGATCTGTTTCATGATGATAGAAATCGGGTGGCGACTTCCCATCGGTAGGGGCTCTGCAGGCGCACTCAAGTCCAACTGATCGGCATCCGCTTGTTCGGAAGCATTTTCACTAGCCTCTTTTAAAGCTTGGTGTTTTTGTGCTGCCGTTTGCTTTAGTTTGTTGACTAGTTGTCCAAATTCTTTTTTCTGTTCGTTAGGAACATTGCGAATTTCCCCCATCAATGGTTTGAGGATATTTTTACTTCCGAGGTATTTGATTCGAAACTGTTCGATTTCCTCTGCTCCTTGCGGATTCGCAGAATCTATATCTTGGAGAATACTTTTAAGTTGGTCAAAAATTTCAGCGGCCATAGTGCTTGGATTTATTGCTAGTCGTTTGACGGAATGAATATTAGGCCATTCCTTCCCGTTGGCTTAGTAAAATAAAGGCACAAAGGTAAGGAATGAAAACCAAATCTGCTGTATTTGAGGATAGGAGTAAAAAAATACCTCTTCCTCCTTAAAAATAACCGTTCAACGTTTGCGTTGTCCTTTTAGTTTCCTGTTTCTCTGACTATTCAAAAAAGAATAGAAAAGAATAAATTTGACTTCCTTTTTAGCGAAAAGTATAGAATAATCTACGAGATTTGCAAAAGGAACCTGCAAATAATAAGTTGTAGATTCCCAAGGAAAAACGAAAGCCAAGTATTCCCGTTGAAGCAACTACTACAAAATATTAGCCGCCAGCAATTTGCCCTGTTCATTTGCTGTGCACTGCTCGCCTCTTTGATTTATTCAAAGTTTGCGCTCTCTTTGTGTATGATTGCGCTATTAGTCATTGCTTTTTTTGATCTACAATGGGACAAAAACTTTCCACTTCGTTTCAATCCTGCTTTTCGTCAGAATCTTCAACAGTTTTGGAACTACAAACCTTATGTCTTCCTTTCCCTCTACTTCTTTATCATTTTGTTTAGTGGTTTTTACTCGGAAGATCAAGGATATTGGTTGGAGCGTTTGCGTTTAAAAATTCCTTTTTTACTGGCGCCTTTTGCTTTTGCATCCATTCCTGCTTTTAGCAAAAAGCAATTCTTGGGTTTATTTTACTTCCTCTTGATTCTTTTGTTTTTGAGTAGCCTGCAAGTTGGTTTTCATTATTGGCAAAACTTTGAATCTATCAATATCCTGATGAGTCAAGGACATCCCATGAAGACGCCGATGAGTCATATTCGCTATAGTTTATTGATGGCCTTGAGTATTCTGGGGGGCGTTTATCTTATTTTCAATAGATTCTACCTAAAGTATCCTAGTGAACGATACCTCATTGCAGGACTGACTTTTAGCCTTTTTGCTTTTATGCATATTTTATCTGTTAGAAGTGGTTTACTAGCACTTTACTCTGCTTTGACCATCTTGAGTTTAGCCTATGTTTTTCGGACTGGAAAAGTTTGGATTGGCTTTTTGACAATTGCCGTTTTGGTAAGCCTTCCTCTATTGGCTTATCAATATGTTCCTAGTTTTAATGCCAAAGCACGTTATGCGATTTATGATTTCCAAATCTATTTGGCGGGGACAGAAGGGACGGCTTCCGATTCAGAGCGAATTATTTCTCTACAATTGGGAATGGACATTGGCTTGGAAAATCCGGTGACGGGCATTGGCGCGGGAGATCTTCGCCAAGAAATGAGTAAGCGTTATGCGACAACTTATCCTCAGTTACCCGTAAAAATGCCGCACAATCAGTTTGTCTCCGTATTTGCAGGTTCGGGGATTCTAGGCTTAATCGCTTTTTGTATTGCTTTTTTCTATCCGTTTTTCTATCGACGCAATTATCTCAGCCCACTAGTTTTCACCTTGCACCTCGTGATTTTTATCTCTTTTATGATGGAAAACACCTTAGAGACTTCAATCGGGGTAGCCTTGTACCTCAATCTATTACTCATTGGTTTGAATTATCGTAGTGGGGTGGATCAATAATTAAAATGTAAACATGATTGTTCGCTATTCCCTAAGGGGAATACTGGATCCAAGTGTAGGGTCAAGACCTACCCTACTCTCTGTTTGGTGAAATTTATGAAATACTTAGGGTTTGAGGTCGGAGACCTCAACGTTGATCCGTTTACGACTTGTAGGTCGTAAAGAACAGTTTTTTTTATCGTTTAGACTTGTGGAGGATCAACAGACTTACCACCTTTTTAATCCGTTCCAGGATTAAACAAAATCATCTGGCTGCGCGCCTGGCGCCGCTCGCTGCGGAGCTTTGCTCATCCGAGCAACAAAGCCAATAACTACCCCAAACACAAAACCACCAATGTGTGCCCACCAAGCAGTACCAGAAGAAGCTGCTTCTGGTGATAGGGATGCAAAGCCACTTAGCAATTGTTGGCCAATCCAAAAACCTAAAAATAAAAAGGCAGGGATATAAAAACTACGGAAGAATACGGCCACAAACATTTTTACTCTAGACTTTGGAAACATGACAAGGTAAGCTCCCATCACTGCCGAAATCGCTCCACTTGCTCCAACCGTTGGAATCGAGCCATCACAAGCAGGAACATCGCCTACACATTCGATCGGACCGCAGACGGTACAGCAAGCCATTCCGGGATCCCCTACGCTAAAGAAAATATGAGCGGCGGAAGCCGCAAGACCGCCAAGCACATAAAATGCTAGGAAATTGAAGTTACCAATAGTCGCCTCGATGTTGTCTGCAAAAACCCAAAGGAAAAGCATATTGCCTATCAAGTGCATCCAACCACCGTGCATAAACATGCTACTAAATAAAGTAATCCAATCGTCCCCGGCCACAATCTCGTTGGGAATAGATCCCCATTCACAGATCAAATTGCCCGGTACACTTACCTGAAGCAAAAAGAGCAATACGTTCATGACAATAAACGAATAACTAAAATAAGGCGTATGCCCTCCGATCACCTGATCATCACCAATTGGAAAAATCATTGATTGTGTATTTTACAATTTTTATAATAAGTTTCTTGATATCTCTAATCCATCTGACGTTTGAAAGTATCCAAAGTAATCAATTGCTAATAATAAATTACAAGATAAGTAAGTAGTTGCAGTATCAATTTCTCGCGTAAGCAGCAAAGAACTTACATTCGTCAATCAATTCTTGGTAAAGATCGGTTTTAGAATAATCTTTTTTCAACACACTAAAATAAAATTGATACTCTGCTGGTGGCTGAGGAATTTCATCTCTGTAAGGACTGTATTTACAATCTTTACTTTTAAAATAATTTTTCTGTTCACAGCGAGCAGCCATAAAGGTCGCCTTGGCGCCTAGTTCCAAATTGTGTGCTAAGGTACGAGCATTTTCAAAATAGGCCATGGCCAAACTCAAATCACGATTTTCGTGATTTCCGAAAGGAGAATACCAGGTCGGAAATATCCCATCTTTGTCATAATCCCAATTCGCTCCACTTCGAAAATGATCCAGTGCTTCCCAACAATTGCCATAATAGCTCATGTTATAATGTGCCAAACCCAGTTGATAAAAATAATAAGCCCCAAATTCCATATCCGACTTGGCTTTATATTCCAATTCAAAAAGCTTTTCTATCAGTTCTACTTTATTATAAAACACCGTATCCTCCGGCGGACATTCCACACAATCTTGTATTTCGTCTCGAAATGGATTCAGTTGGTATTTACTCCATTCTGCTCTCGGAATCAGCCGATAAATTTCTTTTGCAGCCTCTAATTTTCCCTGACTCATCAACTTAGTGGCTTTCATATCCAGCAAACTATTTTGAATATTATTTCCAGCCAAATCAATCATAAAGGCATCAAAAAGACCATTGTGGTGGGTCGAATCTAATCCGGCATCGAGCAGATCATCGAGGATCTCCATTTGTGGATTGGGCTTTAGTTCATCAATGGTATATTGGCAACGATAGGCAAAACCGGGGTGGCCATCACGTTTGTACAAATAAGCCATGCGATCATTGATAAAATCTGGGAGGTAGCGATTTTGCCGATAATAAGGTTCGCGGTGAATCAACTCATAGACCATCTCTTCGTTTTGCGGCGACATATAATCCATTTGATAAATTTTGAGTGCCAATTGTAATGCCTCCAATTGCTTCCGCAAAGGCCCTACCGTTATCACTTTTTCCAGCCGAGCAAAACTATCTTGGGCCGCAATGGGATCACCATCCAATAAAACCAAATAAGCGTTTGCCATTTGCCATAAAGCGGGTCGTTTTACTTTTTTTTCTTGTACACATTTATTGACCAAGGTTTGTAGTTCTTGCAAATATTTTTTGGCTCCTTTGCGCGGAAGGTCAAAGTATTTTTGGTTATCTCTTTTTTCATCATTGAACTCCAAACCAAGCAAGTCATTTTCTAATTTTCGAATCTCTCTTACCAATAGTAATTCCAAGTTGACATTATGTGGATCTAATGTATAAATGGTATCCATTTCCTCTCTAGCTTTGGCATCTTCCGCATGAGCTCGCAGCGCAAAGAGGGTGGCTCGTTCAGGATCATCTTCGCAGAGCAATTGACATTGATGCCATTCTTCATCTGTTTTTATTTTAAAACTCTGGTAAGCAGATTCTCGTTTGCTAGGGCAGCGTTGAAAAATCAGTGCATAGAGATAGGAGGCTTCGACATTTTTTCCCAGCGCCATCAGCGCACCCGCTTTGTGACCTAAAATCCAGTCTTCCAGAATACTTGGATTATTGTCAATCTTCGGCAAAAGAAAATCATAGAGTTCTAAAGTTCTGGGAAAATCTCCACTGTAATGCGCTAAGCGAATCAATTGGTAAGCATAGCGCAATTTGACATAATGAGATTTGGTTTTCTTAAAAGTTCGCAGTCCTTCTTCGATCAAACTTTCCATTACAAGCGGATCTCTATTGGGCGGATTCCAGCCATTCCCCCTTCTTACATGAGGCTCACACTTTTTGGCAAAAATCAAATATTCGATTACCTCTATGCATTTTTTATTTTTCAAATGAATGGCAAAAGGATTGTCGTATAAACGAGAAGGAACTTTTATTTTTTCACTACTTGCTGCCGTTTTTAGTACCCGCATTTCTTCTACGGAAGTGGTATAAACCACCTCTTCTATTTCCGTCGTTTTATAAACATCACAGAAGCGTTCACTCCACTCCTCCAAATTGCTTTTGTATTGGACAGAATCTTGACCTGGCAAATTTTCGTAAAGGTTTTCAAATTTTAGAAAAAAGGGATTATAATAAAGGTCTTCCTCTACAATATCAGGATGCAAAAAAGAGTAACCTGAAAACAGGATTTCTCCACCACCGCAAGCCTGTGAAATTCTAAGCGGTAGGATCGCCATAAAAACCAGTAAAAAAAATCCCAACAAAGGCTTTCTCTTATGGATTAGCCAATGCCTCTTTAATCGTTTGAAATTGGGCATAGGAATAATGTTTTAAGGTCGTACTATCTAGATGGTAATAAATAAGGTTTAATCGTTCGGTCACTATTTTTTCACTCAATTGACTGGCCGCCTCAATCAAGGCATTGGGTGCTACTGCTTCTAATCTCAGGCGATCTCCTTGGTACAAATAATATCCTTGAAGGTACGTACTTTTCACTACCTCTACCCAAGGAGCTTCTAAAATTTCAAATCGACTACTATCTCGTAGATCTTCTTCCCGAAGGTTATTGATCAACTTAATCATTTTGTCATCTCGAAAAAGTACGCCCCAAGAAAAAACAGGCAATGCCAAATCCAAGTCCAATGGATAATCTGGCAATTGATCGAGGTAGGCAGCGGCCGTATTCCAATCAAAAATAGAATTTTGTGTACTCATTTCCTCCAAATCCCCCATATTATAAAACATCAATGCTCCTCTCGAAACTGGCGGTACTCCAGTTTCTTCTTTATACTTAATCTGATGCAAACGAATCGTGGCCGATAATTTCACATTGGAAAATTCTGCTTGTAACAATTCTAAAAATCGAAAATACAAATACCGAGTACTTCTCGTCCAATCACAATCTATTTGTATTTGATCCATTTCAGTATGCCCAAGTTGCTTCAATTGACTACTGATTTTAGTCGCCATTTTTTCTATCAAATCTGGCAACTCCGATTCTTTAAGATGACTAAAACAACGATTGGTAATAAATACCGTAGGAATGACCTTAAGATCGCTTGGCAAACTTTTGTCCACCTGCAAGACTCCTACCGGAATCACTCCATTCTGAGCATTCCAATCGAGATCAAAAAATCGCAGATAGATTTCTCCAACTTCCAAACGCTCTAGATATTTTTTTTCGAAGGGAGAAATATGCAAATCACTTTGCCAATGGTAAAAAGAAGTGTGAATCTCGCGAGGAGTATTGGGTTCCAAACAGGAACAGATAGATAGATTAGCCAATAAAAAGCAAATCATTTTCCAGCGTCCAATTTTACACCAAGTAATCATATCAGTCCTTCTCGGATTAGGTCGTGAAGATGAATCATACCGAGGTATTGTCCTTGATCCACGACCAATAATTGGGTGATGCTATTGGTCCGGAGTATTTCGAGTCCCTTAACTGCCAAAGCATCCGAAGGAATACTTTTGGGTTGGGGGGTCATAATATCTGCCGCACAAAGTCGTCGGGTATCTTCTTCTCTTTCTAGCATCCGCCGAAGATCTCCATCGGTGATCAATCCTAGCAATTCGCCATTGGCTCCGACGACAGCGGTAGCGCCTAAACGTTTGCTAGTGATTTCCAATATAGTCTGTCGGATGGTCGCATCTGGGCTGACCTCAGGTTTTTCGTTTTGGATAAAAATATCGCGAATGCGTAGGTATAATTGTTTACCCAAAGAGCCGCCAGGATGAAACTTTGCAAAGTCTGCGGAAGTAAAACCCCGCAAGGCCAATAAAGAAGAGGCAAAAGCATCGCCCAAAGCCATCTGAGCGGTGGTACTAGCGGTGGGGGCCAAATTATTGGGATCTGCTTCTTGACTAATTGGCGTATGTAAAACAAAATCAGCTTGCTTTGCCAAATAAGATTCAAGATTACTGACCATTCCGATAAGGCGACTTCCTCTATTTTGTAAAAAAGGAACCAATACTTTGATCTCTGCCGTATTGCCACTTTTAGAAATAACCATCACCATATCATCCGACTGAATCATCCCAAGATCCCCGTGGATGGCATCCGCTGCGTGCATGAATAAGGATGGGGTTCCTGTAGAATTCAAGGTAGAAACAATTTTCTGAGCAATGATCGCACTTTTACCAACTCCCGTCACAATCAATCTTCCCGAACTGTTAAAAACAGCATCTATGGAATTAATAAACCCTGTATTAACACTTGATTTTAAGGCATTTATCGCAGCGGCCTCAATCTCTAAAGATTGGAGCGCTATTTTCCTGATTAGATTTTCATTTTTCAAGATTATTTCTTTATTTTTGTCAGCTTTTTCTAGAAGCTGTTTGGGTTTGGCTTTTGAAATTTGTTATCGTTCATTTTTTAGCTAGTCGAGGTTCAGAAAATGGAGTTCTGCCTTCGCATAATGAGTATTTCTGAACAGAAGGATAGTTGAAAAAGGTGCATAACAAAATCAAAGTGTTAAAATCAAACAACTTCTACTAAGCACTTCAATATTTTCCCCCGGTCTTTATCGCGCTGAATTGGCAAAATAGGAGTTTTCAGCTGACCAACGACCCTAATCGTCAGATAAAAATAAATCTAGTCCTTAAAATTTTCATTTTAGGAAGAACTCGCTGTTGCTAAATTCTTCTCTAACTTGAAAAATGAAAATTTTAGGTTTTTATTTTTTTGATTCCTAGCAGTCAAAAAAGTCAAAAATCCCTAATGCTTAAATATGTTATTAGCGAAAGATTACGTTAATAGTTAGTTCTTCAATGGAATTTTGTTTATATTTATCTTAGACAGAGTTAAAGAAACAAGACCTCCATTTTTAATTTTTTCAAGTATAAAAAAAGTAAAATCGATATTGATACTTCGAGAAAAAAATCTTTACTTTTTTTTTAACAGCACTCACACAGCGCCAAGTTATTGGAAACCTAAAAACTGATACAAAACACTTGGCAATTTTATTCATTTTTTTTTAATTAGAATGATGATAGTAACGAATGAATCTCCCAAAAAAGCGCTACAAAGATATTTTGGTTTTGATAAATTTAAAGGCGATCAAGAAGCGATAATTAACAGTGTACTGGAAGGCAAAGACACTTTTGTTATTATGCCGACTGGTGGTGGAAAATCGCTTTGTTACCAATTGCCGGCATTGATGATGCCGGGTACGGCCATTGTAATTTCTCCACTCATCGCCTTGATGAAAAATCAGGTAGACTCTATCCGGGGTCACAGTAAAGATGATGAAGTAGCTCACTTCTTAAATTCATCGCTTACCAAAGCACAGATGAAAAAAGTAAAGAGTGATATCGTAGAGGGGAAAACCAAAATCCTCTTTATCGCTCCTGAAACATTAACCAAAGACGAAAATATCCAATTCTTCAAATCTGTTGATTTATCTTTCGTCGCTGTTGATGAAGCACATTGTATTTCTGAATGGGGACACGATTTTAGACCTTCGTACAGAAATATTAAAAAGTTAATAGAGTTAAAACCTAAAGCAACTATTATAGCTTTAACAGCTTCAGCAACTCAAAAAGTTTTAAAAGATATTACTATTAATCTTGAAATTGACAATGCAACAATTTTTAAGGAATCTTTTTTTAGAGATAATTTGGCATATCAAATTTATACAGTT
>CAYQRA010000116.1:0-12204 GCA_964419315.1 uncultured Saprospiraceae bacterium
TAGAGCGGTTTTAGGAGAAGAATTACCTACCTTTTTTGTCTTTATACAAATCTTCTTCGTCTACTACTTTTACTTCGTTTCCTTCTTCCAGTTTTTTGGAAACGGCAGAGTAAGGTCCAGTGACCACTTGATCTCCGGTCTCTAAGCCACTAAGTACCTGAATGTAACTGTCGTCTTGGATGCCGGTTTTTACTTCCACCATAGCCACCGTATCCGCTCTAGTTACGAAGATGACTTCTTTGACCAAATCTTCTTTTTTGGTATTTACTTTCTTCGCATTAGCGGCTTTTTTCTTTTGTCCTTTGTCCTTTTTTACTTCCTCCTCTCTAGTCGTCACTGCTTGGATGGGCACACTCAGTGCATCTGCTACGACTCGGGTCGTAATTTCTACCGAAGCAGACATTCCTGGACGGAAAGGGTAGGGTTGACTATTGCTGATTAGATCTTGATAAGAACTAGGGTCGACGCTTATTTTTACTACAAAATTGGTAACCTGATCGGTTGTCAAACTTCCGGCACTACTGGCAGAGTTGGCAATTTGGGTAACCTTTCCCGTAAACTTTCGGCCAATGTAGGCATCTACTTCGATCTCAACCTCATCGTTTAAAGAGACGCGGAGCACATCATTTTCACTAACGTCTACTTGTACCTCCATGGCATTGAGATTGGCAATTCGCATCATTTCTGTTCCAGCCATTTGGGCAGTTCCAACTACTCGTTCTCCCTTTTCTATATTGAGTTGAGAAACGATTCCATTATTAGGAGCATAGATAGAAGTTCGACTCAGACTGGTTCTCATTTCTTTGAGAGAAGCTTCCGCACTTTTTACTGTAAAGCCTGCTGCTTTGGCACTTTCAATAGCTGATGTTTTACTTGCTCTGGCAGATTCCAAATTGGCTTTAGCCGATTTAAGATTGCCTTCCAAAGATTGCAAATTCGAAAGAGACAGGTCAAAGTCAGCTTGTGAAATGACACCATCTTTTATCAAAGGTATATTGCGGTCGTGGATTGCTTTGGCATTGATGATCTGAGATTGAATGCGTTCGACTTCGGCTTGTGCTTGTACAATTTGAGCATTGGTCTGCTCAATTCCCGCCTTGGCATTGGCAGCCTGAGCTTTGGCATTATTGACACTAGCAACGCTTCTCTCCACGGCGGATTGAAAGGCATCAGGATCGACTTTGGCTAGCAATTGACCACTGACTACAGAATCCCCTTCTTCGATCATCAATTGAACAACTTCTCCTGAAACATCAGAACTGATCTTTACTTCTGTCTCTGGATATATTTTTCCACTCGCTGCCACTCGCTCCATGATTTCCCTTTCTTCTACTTCTTCTGCCGTTACTTCTTCTGCATCAGATTGCCCTCTTTGTTGAAAGACAGCATATGCCAAGAGGAGCAGCGTGAGTCCTACTAGTGCATAGATTAAAGTATTATTTTTTCGTTTGGCCATGTTGTTGAATACTCGTTTTTAATACGTCGTAAGTGACGGCTCAAAATTTTTGCTAGCATATTTGGTTTTAGAAAATTCAAAAAAATATTATAGCAAAAAATCCGTCGAACTACTTACTATTTGTCTAAGGTTATTTTATTGCCTTGGTAAAAGTCAACGACTTTCAATTTAAAGAGGTAGTCATATTTGGAAACAATTAAATTTACTTTTGCTTGATCCCAGTTGTTTTTAGAAGTTGTAAATTGGAAGGTATTTACTGCTCCCAATTTAAAACGTTTCTCGGTATTCTCATAGGCCAATTTTAATGCATCTACTGATTTTTGCGAAGCATCCAATGCTTTTTTAGCGGCTTTGGCATCGGCAATGGCTCTTTGGATATCTTGTTTAAGTCTTTGCTTGACAATATTATTATTCAATTCAGTCGACTTCATATTCAGCTCTGCTCTTTCCATCGCGATGTCGGTCTGACTATTATTATAAATCGGAATGTTCAAGCTCAGGCCAATTTGTTGTCCAAAGTTCGCGGTAAGTTGGTTGAAATATCTTTGGGTGAAAAATTCTGGCTGGTTGACGACTACTTGTTCTGTAGACTGAATAGTACTAGGCATACCATTGATAGAAACAGCACTTATCGGACTAGGACCAAAAACTGGATCTACTTTATAACCTCGGATATCGGTATCGGTATCAGGTGCAAGGGAAGAAAAATTACTATTCAATTGGGCAAAAGCAGTAAGCCTTGGCATCTTATTGGCCTTGGCAATTTTGATTCCTAGTTCTGCACTCCTTCTATTCAATTCTCCAGCCTTAATACTCGGTTGATTGGTCAGGGCCTTTTCATAAATACTTTTTAACATAAACGTTTCTACATCACTTTCTTCAGGGAATTTGATCGTTGGACGTTCTATTCTTAAGTTGTAATCTGGTTGTAATTGTAGCAGTTGCTTTAAGTTGAGTAAACTAATCTCCAAGTCATTTTGACGACCCACTTGGTTTTGTTCATCTGTGGCCAATTGAGCTTCGATATCGAGTCGGTCACTTTCTGGGCGAGTCCCTGCTCGGATTAGGCGGTTGGTTTGATCCAATTGTGTCTGTGTCAGAGATATTCTAAAGTTGGCATTCTCCAATTGATCTTCATTGAACAGAACCAATAGATAAGCAGTAGCTACATTTAGGGCAATGTCATTGGCGCTTTGATCGGCATTGGCTTGAGCGGCGGCTATATCGACCTTACTTTGTTCCAAATTATTTTTTATTCGACCTCCTTCAAAAATGGTGATCCCTGCGGTGAGCGTAAGACTATTGTATCCAAGACTTGAAGTGTTGAAAGCATTGGTCACTGGATCGACGGTACGTCCAAACTGGACACCACCACTTGCTCCAGCATTCAGGTTGGGGTAGCGTGCTTGTGAATTACCTTTTTCGGTAAGTTGGGCATTCCGTACAACTATTCCGGCTTGTTTGAGGTCTAAATTATTTTGCTGTGCGTATTGAATACACTTTTCTAAAGACCATCTTTCCTGTGCTTGGGAGGTGATGGTAAAAGTCAATGCAATAAATGCGAGAAGGATTTTTTTCAACATGGATAATGGGTTTGTAAATAACTTTTGAAAAAGAACAAACGGATTAGGTTTGTGTCTTTGCTATAACTTTTGTTGTGGTATCTAATTCTGAATAATAGAACCTTAAAAACAATAGCCAAATTTATGGATAATTACCTCAAAGGACTAATTATTTATATCAAAGGATGCTAATATTGGATAAAATAATAAAAATTAAGATTTGCAACAGTATTTTTTATAGGAAATAAGGGAAATGGTTGTGGGAGGAAGTGCTAGTAGGAGACCTTGGGCGTTTAGGCTTGGTTGTCTTGTTGGGAGACAAAATAAAAGGTCAAAATTCTTGGTGATAAAACAAATTTGCCTTTCTATCACGAAGATAGAAAGGCAAATTATAGATCGCGAAAGAAGCGATCAAAAGAGCAAGCTTAGCCAAGAATTTATTGACTCCAAACAGAATTAAAAATTTTAACTGCTGCGACACGGTCATATCGTTGGCCAAACTGGCGCCAATAGACGAGAATGGTATAATTATTTTCGGTCTCATGCCAATTGCCTTCCGTTACGGTAAAATCTATTTTCTTTGGATCATCTTCGTCTACCAAGGCGTAGAGGTAATTATAATAACCCTGTTTGAGATAGGCTTCTCCTTCGTAAGCGTTATTGGCATCATTGTATTTGAGTTGGTATTTGGGTTGGATTTGCCAGTCCGTTAGCGCACCAAATAAATAGACTTTTTTTCCATCAAAAGGAATAGGAGCATGCAGGGAAAAATAAGCATTGACATAATTTCCTTGGCGGTCATGTTCTGTTCTTCCTTCTTTGGTAAAAAGAACACTCTTCTCTGCGGCGGCATCAATTGTTCTCGTAAAAACAGAAAAAATATCAAGGTTTTCGACAACGTACTTTCCATTGATATCAAAGGCAGAAGTATAGGGGCGAAATTCTCTTACTTTTTCTTCCTTAAGGTAGGCATCATAATGATCGTCATATTCTTCGAGTTCTCTGACCCGATCGGTACGAGCTTCGAGGTTTCGCAAATCTACAAAGCGAAACTCCTTACTCCCCGGAAAAATAATTTTCCCCTGATAGTCATACACCAACTGCTCGTTGCGAGTAAATCTGGGTTTCAAATTGGTCAAGGCATTGTCCCAGCGACCATTTTGCAAAACCGAAACATTAATTTCATCCTGTGCATTGACGATTCGAAGATTAGGATGTCTGACAATAAAATCTATTTCTTGATGCGTACTAGAAACGGCTGGATTACCCGGTCGAACAAATCCACCTTCGACCTGCATGCTCCGCTCTGCGACTACAAATCGTTGAGTGACGGCTAAACTCAGTTCCTCTTCGTTTTCATAAACTCGTAGGAGATAATTGCCCGATTTAGTCCAACGGACATCCTCATTGGGCAAGTCCAAATAAAAATGAGTATACTCCGTGAGGGTATTAAAAGAAAATTCGTACTCTTCTAGGTCATTTTCTGTGAAGCCATCCAGATAATCCAATTCATCTAATTCGGAAGGTTTCCAGTCGGAATCACATAAGGTGAGGGTATAAAGATAGTCTTTTACATCTCCATCCATATCATCAAAAGAAAAACGCAATTGGATCGGGGAGTTGAGATAAACGATGGGATCAGCCAAAACGGAATCGGGACGGTGAATCATGGCCGATTTAATATTTTCTTTGTACACGAAGTTTTCAGACCGAAATTCCTCCTCCTGAGCCTGCAATAAAATTGGAAAAATCAATATTCCAAGAAGACAAAAAAGCTTATTCATGATTTTCTAAAATTTTCATTTTTTCCATTTACTAACCCATTTCGAATCAGCTATCCAAAACCTCCAAGGCCAATCTGCGCTTTCTCCTGAGGCACCGATCCCTACTCGCGGACCTCGTTGGATGTTTTTGGGAGCAATAGGAATCCCTTGATCTTCGATCCATATGGGACTTTTCGGATCACATAAATCTACACCATTGTGCTCAACCCTAATCCCTAAGGCCGTAGACATAACGCCCGGGCCTGCAGTTAATTGTGGTTTTAACTGCATTATTCCCCGTCTTTGCATCATTATTGGGGCTTGATCCAAGGGTTCTATTGCTCGAATCAAGACTACATGAGCTTGATCTTTTTGGGCTGTGACGACATTAAATAGGTGGTGAATGCCATAGCAAAGGTAAACATACGCTTTTCCGCCTTCGGCAAACATTATTTCTGTTCGCTTGGTGCGTCGATTATTCCAAGCATGGCAAGCAGTGTCGTCAGGGGCTCGATAAGCTTCCGTTTCTACAATAATTCCAGAGGTGCGTTCTCCTGCAAAATAAGTGACCAATACTTTTCCCAACAAATCTTTGCTGATTTGTAAAACATCTGATCGGGTATAAAAAGAACGTTGTAGCATGCTCTACTAGATGAAACGCCAATTCAAATATTTTCTACCAGAGAAATAGTTGAATTGGCGTTGAAGTTGTTCAAAAATTGCTGCTTGAAGTGAAAGACTCTTTTGCAAGCAAGTAAGTAGCTTTTAAACAAAGTCGTTAATAAAAAGCATCTAAAAAAATTATCGTCTACTATAATTAGGAGCTTCCTTAGTAATTGTAATATTATGTGGATGACTTTCTGCTACTCCTGCCGCAGACATTTTGACAAATCGAGCGCTCTGTAATTCTTCAATACTATTGGCTCCGCAATACCCCATACTAGCGCGTAATCCTCCAGTATATTGTACCATCACTTCCGCCAATTTTCCTTTGAATGGAACTCGACCTTCAATACCTTCTGGAACCAACTTTTTGATGTCATCTTCTACATCTTGGAAATAACGATCTTTAGAACCTAATTCCATGGCTCCCAATGATCCCATCCCTCGGTAAACTTTGAATTTTCTACCATCGTAAATGATGGTTTCTCCTGGTGCTTCATCTACCCCTGCAAATAAAGAACCCGCCATAATCGTACTAGCTCCCGCCGCGATGGCTTTAGGGATATCACCTGTATAGCGAATACCTCCATCTCCAATGATGGGAACTCCCGATCCTTTGATGGCTTGTGACGCATAATAAATGGCTGATAATTGTGGAATACCCACACCAGCGACGATCCGAGTCGTACAAATACTTCCTGGGCCAACTCCTACTTTTACACCATCTACTCCGGCAGCTACTAAAGCTTGAGCACCTTCTCCCGTTGCTACATTTCCACCGATAACCTGCAAGTCTGGAAAATCTCCTTTGACCATTTTGATGGCATCCAATACGCCTTGTGAATGGCCATGAGCGGTATCTACACAGATAACATCTACATCTACATTGACGAGTGCTTGTACTCTTTCTAAGATATCGTGTGTGACGCCAATGGCACCACCAACAACCAAACGACCATAAGAATCTTTACAAGAAAGAGGATAGTCCTGCACCTTCATGATGTCCTTATAGGTGATCAGACCTGCCAACTGTTGTTGATCATCAATAACCGGAAGCTTCTCAATTTTGTGTTTCTGTAAAATGTCCCGTGCTTGTTCAAGGGTAGTACCGATCGGTACGGTGATTAGATTGTCGACGGTCATCAGATCGCGGATAGGGCGATCAAAGGCGGTTTCGAAGCGCAAATCACGATTGGTCAGAATACCAATGAGCTCTTTCTTTTTATTGATGATTGGAATTCCTCCAATTTTATGGCGACGCATCAAATTATGAGCATCTCCAATCAGGGCATCTTCTTCCAAGGTGACCGGATCGATGATCATTCCACTTTCCGATCGTTTTACACTCCGCACTTGCTCGGCTTGTTCCGCAATCGACATATTTTTATGAATGATACCTATTCCGCCTTGGCGAGCGATGGCGATAGCCATAATGTTATCCGTTACCGTATCCATAGCAGCAGATACAATGGGGACATTGATTCTGATGTTGCGAGTCAGCTGGGTAGAAATGTCTACTTCGCGCGGTAAAACATTGGAATAAGAAGGGACGAGTAGTACGTCGTCGTAGGTAAGAGCCTCTCCTAGGAATTTACTTTCTTTAAAGGCAAATGAAGGATTATTGCTTGTCTCTGAAGTTGTTTTTACTATTTCCATTCGCAAAGTTAGAGATTCTTGAAAAAAAAGAAAATGTAAGCGGATATTAATTTTTCTTTTTAGAAATTTGTCTAGAACGGACAAAACTTCCATTTTGGGATTTTAATCACCTTTTCTTCTTTTTGATTGGCTCACAGACGGGATTTTAGAGAATCTTTTTTGTAGTCAATACTAATTAATACGCAAATATGTTAGACGTTTTTACGGATGATTATTTTATGAAAAAAGCCCTACTAGAGGCGCAAAAAGCTTTTGATTCTGGGGAGGTGCCTGTAGGAGCCGTGGTGGTTTGTGGTAATCAGATTATAGCGAAGGCTCATAATAATACCGAGCAATTGAAGGATGTTACGGCACATGCCGAAATTATAGCGATTACTTCGGCTGCTTCCTATTTGGGGAGTAAATACCTGTCGGATTGTACTTTGTATGTTACCCTAGAACCCTGTGTGATGTGTGCGGGGGCCTTGTCTTGGGCACAATTAGGGAAAATTGTCTACGGAGCGAGCGATGAGAAGAAAGGATTTATGAATTATGGGAAAAGACTATTGCATCCTAAGACAAAAGTAGAATTTGGGATCATGATGGAAGAAAGTAAAAAATTGCTGAAGCTGTTTTTTGAAAAGAGAAGAAAAGGGGCGCATTGATTTTTCTATTTATTGACCCTATTCAAAACAACTACAACCAAAAAAGGCTTCCGTGAATTCACAGAAGCCTTTTTTAGTTTTAAAGCAGGAAGTGCTTATCCACCATTGGTAGATCGTTTGCTAGCCACATTTTCTTTGAGTGCTGGATCAAGATCAGACTTGCGAATCAGCAAGCTCTCTTGCTCTGTATCCAACTTCATATTGATGCGATAAGCACCGACCGGTTCATTGGCAAAACTCAAGAAGATATCATTGAGTCCAAAAGATAAAGCCAATTCGCCATGTTGAACCAATTCATTTTCGAGGGTCAGTACTTCATATTCCAAGACGCCTTCAATAATAGCATCGATGGTGATGTCGAATTTATCACTGGTAGTCGTGTTGCTCATGTGTACGACCATGAACTGATTGGCAAAATTGCGTTTGATCATGATGGTTTGAGAAAAACTTCCCGTTCCATCCGTATCCATTTGTCGCAAACGATAAAAGGCTTTTTCCTTAGAAGCATTGATATCCATAAAGCGATATCCAGCTTCTTCATCTGAGTCTCCTGCCGCATTGACGACGCCAATGTTTTCGTATTCGACTCCGTCTGTAGACTTTTCGACGACAAACATTTGACTGTTGTTTTCTGTAGAAGTTGTCCATTCCAACATATTGCCGATATGATGTTCATATCCGAGCAGCGGTGTGGAATAAATGACATCTGCAGAAGCAGAAAAACTGCTCCCCGTCAGCAAGACGAAAACCAGTGTGTTTTTAATTAGGGAAATACCAAAAGCAGAGTAATATTTCATATCCATATTTTAAATTACTGTAAAAACTATGCCGAACTTGGGTATTTATGAGCTGTTAACAGTAAGAAGAAGAAAAACGGAAATAATAATTAAAAGTTAATTAAAAAAACGTGACTGCCTTAGAGGTTAATTTTTAGTTAATGGCCTTGATTTTTAGGGAATTCGAAGGCATATTGGTGGATATTCGATACATTCCTAATGTAAAAAAATTGTCTTATGAAAACCATCAAATTCTGCTCTTTGTTAGCCATTATCGCCTTGGGACTTAGTTCTTGTAGTCCTAATTTATCTCCCTTTACTGAAAATTTATACGACGACAATGCTTGGTCGGACTCTGAATTACAACAAATTCAGTTTTATGTATCAGAAGATGTAGTGTTGCGAAGAGAAGTTTCTGACGGAGCTTCTACCATTGAATCCGGAAAAATAAAAATGGTTAATGGTCGAAAAGTAGAAGAAGTGGTTATCCGAAAAGGTACGCCAGGGGTGTTTTTATTCAAACCCAAAGAAAATCGCTTTGCGGTAAGCTTTGAATCCGGTAATGATAATGCTTATCTAATGTTTGGTCCCAATCCTAAAGCAAGAGGTAAATATGTATTGTTGGCTTCTAAGTGGAAAGATCGACGGGGAGTGATTACTTACGATGATCGAAAATTCTACACGCCAACGACGAGTGCTTATGCGGCATTGATGGTGGATATGAAAAGGATTAGAAATGTTTCGACGAGGAGAAGAACAGCGGCTGGCCGGTCAGTGAATTAGTAGGTTTTTTGAAAGGACTCTAATGCAAAAATTTCCTGAGTGACTTAGAGCCGCTCAGGAAGTTTTTGTATCAACTTTTATTGACCCCTTTCAGAAAAGGGACAAATCGGAAATGATCAAAGACCTCTTCTTTAAACTCTTCTTCTGCAATTCTGGTTACCCGATACATTCGTTGAGATTGATCATCGCCAACTGGAATCACGAGATGGCCGCCAATGGCCAATTGCTCTTTTAGTTGTAGAGGAACTTCCTTGCTTCCAGCAGTCACAATTATTTTTTCAAAAGGAGCAAATTCAGGTAGCCCATTTCCACCATCTCTAAAATAGGTCCTAATTCCTTTTAAGCCCATTTTGTTTAATAATAGGGTAGCTCGTTGATGCAACAGCTCTTGCCGTTCGACTGAATACACTCTGGCCCCCATCATCGCCAAAACGGCTGCTTGATACCCGGATCCTGTCCCAATTTCTAAGATTTTATCTCTTTTTTTTACTGCCAATAGCTGCGATTGATAAGCCACTGTGAAGGGTTGAGAAATGGTTTGTTTGTTGCCTATTGGAAAGGCCTTGTCTTGATAAGCCCATTCTTCAAAAGCTTTCTCCAAAAAAAAATGACGAGGGATGGCCAACATGGCTGTTAATACCAATTGATCTTTAATCCCTTTCTCTTTCAGAGCGGCAATTAATTTTTTTCGCAATCCTTTATGTCTATATGTATCCTTCAAGTTATCAATTTTAGATTGGCCGCAAAATATGGAAAAGTATCCGAACATTCCGGCTTAGGCTCCGTAAAATGGAGGAGCCTACTTGGCGAACTGGCAGGTATAAATTGAAAAGTTGCTTATGATGATACCTTTAATCTAGTTTTGCAAACTATTTAGGTATTCCCCAAAAAACATAGTGATTCAAGGTTTAGTCCATTTGGGTTTCAAGCTAAGGGAAATGGCTTTTTGCGATCATTTTACTAACTTTGGTATCTGTTTATAGTGCCCAATCAACGAATGACTAAGCAAGTAGGGCTTAAGAAAGACCATGCGGACTTTACCGATAGACTGAGAAGAAGCACTTTGTTAGAATTACTATGATTTAGCAGCTAAAAAGACTTCTCCCAATAGATCACAGCTTATATTGATTAACAATTAATAACTGAAAATTCCCCGTTTTATGACAAAGATTAAATTTGGTACAGATGGATGGCGTGCAATTATTGCACAGGAATATACCGTAGATAATGTAAAAAGAGTGGCGGAAGGAACGGCTAAGTGGCTCCAGCAAAAAGAAGCCTCTAAAGTTGTTATTGGCCACGATTGCCGTTTTGGTGGAAAGATGTTTGCGGAAATAAGCACTCGTGTTTTAGGGGCTTATGGAATTAAGGTTAACCTAGCGAGAGGATTCGTGAGTACACCAATGGTTTCTCTGGGAGTCGTAAAGACGAAATCTGATCTGGGAGTAGTGATTACCGCGAGCCATAATCCTCCCTCTTATAATGGATACAAACTCAAATCTCATTTTGGTGGGCCCAGTGTACCTGCGGATATTTCAGCGGTAGAAAATCTGATTCCAGAGGTATGTAGTCTGACCAACCTACCGAGTTTGGAAGAAATGTTTGACCAAGGTTTACTCAATTATATTGACCTAGAAGAAATTTATATTGATCACGTTAAAGAGAATTTTGATCTCGACATGATCTATAAGTCAGGATTCAAAGTGGCCTATGATGCCATGTATGGAGCTGGAATGAATGCGATGCGTCGGATTTTACCAGACGCAGTATTCCTACATTGTGATGATAATCCAGGTTTTAAGGGACAGGCACCTGAGCCCATCCACCGGAACCTTGGGGAGCTTTCTGCTACAATAAAAAACGATCCAACTATCGCACTTGGAATTGCCAATGATGGAGATGCCGATCGAATTGGGATGTATGATGAAGATGGAACCTTTGTGGATTCTCATCATTTGCTATTATTGCTGTTGCTTTACATGAAGAAGTATAAAAACTTGGATGGGAAAGTCGTGATTACTTTTTCCGTTACCAATAAGATGCGCAAATTGGCAGAAGCTTTTGGTTTAGAATATGAAGTTACCAAAATTGGATTTAAGTATATCGCGGAAATTATGATCGATGGAGATGTATTGGTGGGAGGCGAAGAGTCTGGAGGTTTGGCAGTAAAAGGGCATATCCCAGAAAGAGACGGGATTTGGATGGGACTTTTGATTTTGGAGTTTATGGCGAAGACTGGAAAATCCTTAAAAGAATTGATTCAAGAGGTTTACGATATCGTGGGGCCATTCAATTGTGATCGAGATGACTTGCATATTAAAGAAGAGCAAAAACAGGCGATCATTGCGACTTGTAAAAACGAACCGTATGAAGCTTTTGGTTCTTATAAGGTACAAGAAATAGAAACGATTGATGGATTCAAATTTATGTTGAGTGATGATGAATGGGTCATGATTCGACCTTCAGGCACCGAACCCGTACTTCGGGTTTATGCGCAAGCACCAACTCCCGAAGGAGTTCGCGCGATTCTCGATGCCACCAAAGAAACGGTTCTCGCGGTAACGGCTTAAAAAAAATTAGGAACTAATATTTAATAAAAATGCCTCGTAAGTGATGATTTTCTTTATCGCCATTTACGAGGCATTTTTAGGTCTTAAAAAAACGTTTAAAGACTTGTGCAAACAGGGTAATAAAACGGTGTCGGAACTACCATGCGCATCAAGTTAGCTTTTTGATATACTACGTAAAATCCTGATTTATTTTTCACAGAGCTGGAACTACATCCCTTTAATAAATCTCCTGCATTTTTTTCTACAAACAGATTCAGTCCTAACGGATTTTTAACGATGAAGTTGTTTTAAAATGGAGGTTGATATTAGTTGTAAGTGCTTGTATTTCAAG
>CAYQRA010000117.1:0-12184 GCA_964419315.1 uncultured Saprospiraceae bacterium
TCTGGTGAAATGGGAAACAAAGCAAGGCGCTTATTTTTTTGATGTGGATACGAGGGCCAATTATGAAGAACAAGGGAAACACTGAAATAGTGGAGGAATAGGTTGACTAAAATTAGGGATGGTCCCATGCTTTGAGCGAGTAGAAAAAAGGACATTCTAAAAAGCGTAATCTACCTCCAGCTCAAAAGTTACGTCTTCTCCAGCCCCTAAAATTATTTCTTTAGGAAGGCTTTTTCCATCAAAAGGAGTAAAGACTACTTCCCCTAAAATATCATGTTCGCTAAAGTCAAAATCACGAAGTAAGATTCGATGAACCGTATTCACATTGGTGATTTCAAGTTGAATAGGTAGAAAAACATAGTCTTCTGTATGGATGGCATTGTCATGAGTCTTTAATTCGGTATATAGGATGTCAGTATCTTCAAAAAACTGGAAAAAGATATCTGGGAGTTCATCCGGATCCCAGTTTTGACCAAGAGGATCCTTTTCTGGGAAATTGGTCACACTAAGCTTTCTTACAAAAATTCTGCTAGGAGTAAGTAATACATTGCAAGTAGCGCCAGAATAACCTAGTGGACAATCACAAGTGTTGTCTACACATTCAGCGCCATTTAGGCATAGGACTTCGCCACATTTTCTAACGCTACTGATATCGTCTTCTTTATTACAAGAGATGATCAGAAAAAGAAAGAGTACTAAGTATAAGTTTTTGACTATCATTTTGTTGTTTAAAAATCGGAGGGAGTCGATTATTATTGGAGATAAGCAATGAATCAGCTACCGATACAGAATCACTGGAAAAACTTCTCCTTGCTCATACAAATCTCGCCCCCGTGGCAATTGAATAAAAGCATCATTGTCTACCAGATTCGCCAAGTCCCCCGAACCATTACCATGAATCGCTTTGGCCATCAATTTGCCTTCCGCGCTATATCGCAACTTTACCTGCGCAAAATAGGTCAAGTCCGGTTTGAAGGAAATATCTTCTTCCAAACAAGCCAACGGAAATAGCTGCGCCTCAATCGCCAAACTGCCTTGTAGCCAAGGCATAAAATAAGTATGCGTGCACATAAAAGAAGAAACAGGATTGCCCGGCAAGGCAAAAACAACCGTTCCTTGTGGATGTTGGCCAAACCAAAAAGGTTTGCCGGGGCGTTGTTTAATTTTATGAAAAAGCTTTTCTACACCAATCGCCGCCAAGGCTTCTGGGAGAAAATCAAATTTGCCTTTAGAAACCCCACCACTTAGAATAATGACCTCAAACTGATCCACAAAATCGGTCAAGGCATGCTTGATGACTTCCAAATCATCATCTAGATGAGCCGTATGCGCTTGGATTCCAAAATGACTTAGCGTCGTTTGTAGGCGATAGACATTGGATCGACGAATTTGATGTGCTGCTGGACTTTCATGAACATCTACTAGTTCATCTCCCGTAGAAATGATGAGTGCTTTGGGTAATTTGCTAACTAGAATTTCTGCTTTCCCAATAGTCGCAGCTACCCCAATCTCCGCCGGAGAAATTGCTCGGCCCTTTTGGATAACCAAGCTTCCCTGCTTTCGATCTTCTCCTTTTTCATGAATGTTTTGGCGAAAGCCAATAGCCTCTAGATTTACAGTAGCATAGCCATCTGCAATCGTTACATCTTCATAGCGAATCACGATATCGGCATCCAAAGGTAAGATTGATCCGGTCATGACTTCTAAGCAATGATCGGCTGCCGTCAGCCGCCCTTGTGGCGAACCTGCCGCAGCAATACCTTCGATTTTAAATTGCCGTTGGCCAGCTTGGAAAGCGGCATTTTGAATACAAATGCCATCCATCGTCACCCGATTATAAGGCGGGAAATCGCGATCCGCAAAAAGGTCTTCACGGAGTACTCGACCGACCGATTGGTGCAAGGGAATTTTTTCCGTTCCAAAATCTTGTTGATGTGCATTTACGATTTGGAGTGCTTCTTCTACTGTAATCATCCGCCGATACTTGCCATTGATTCTGAAATATTATTGTCTCTTTTTCCTTCTGCCTCAAAGCCATTTTTAGCGCGATTGCTAAGCGCTTCGAGTAAAGCGGTCGTAACTTGTGCGTCGGTAGCTCCGGCACGAAGTAGGTCTTTGATGTTGAATACACCACCGTCGTATAAACAGGTTTTTAAAACGCCTGTTGGAGTCAAGCGAATGCGATTGCAAGAGCCACAAAAAAGTCTGCTATAAGAAGCAATGATTCCAAAAGAACCACGGTAGCCCGGAATTTTATAATTCTTTGAAGTGGAATGAGGCGGATCAGGAAGCTTTTCTAAATTGGGATAATTGGCTTCCAGATAATTATAGATCATTGCCTGATTCCAAAGTTCTTCTTCTGGGCGCGCCCCTGCACCATTGAATGGCATTTCTTCTAAAAAACGAACACTGATATTTTTATGCTTAGTCAGTTCGATCATAGGAAGAATGTCGTCGGTATTTCGATGACTCATGACCACCATGTTGATTTTGGTAGGAATCTCGTGTTGGAGCAATTGCTCAAAAGTGGCCATCACTTGTTCAAAGCAATCTCTCCGAGTGATTTCAAAAAATCGTTTTGGATCAAGACTATCTAAACTAAGATTCACAGATTTGATTCCCAATTCTTTTAATTCTCCAATAGTGTCGGTATTGACCGTTCCATTGGTGGTGAGGTGCAAATTATCAATGCCCTCAATTTTCTGTAAGCGCCAAAGAAAACCCATCAATCCTTTTCTTACGAATGGCTCGCCTCCCGTAATCCGAACTTTGTTGATTCCCAAGCCCGCAAAAACGCGTACGATGCGTTCCATTTCCTCATAAGTCAGCAGTTCCTCGCGCTTCAAAAACTTAATCCCTTCTTCTGGCATACAGTAAAAACACCTTAAGTTGCAGCGATCGGTGACCGCTAATCTTAGGTAGTTTATTTTTCTGCCATGGTTATCGTATAGCATGTTTATTTAATGTATTTCTGTTTCTTCTAATTTGTCTACCAATTTAGGGAAAATAATCCTATATTTCTTAAATATTATGACTCCACTACAAAACATAAAATCTCATTTTCCCGTTTTTGCCCATCATCCAGATTTATCCTACTTTGATAATGCCGCAACTACTCAACGGCCACAAGTTGTCTTGGAAGCGATTCAGCAATTTTATGGGCAGGAAAATGCCAATATCCACCGTGGCGTTTATCCACTTTCGGCCAAGGCCACTCAGGCTTACGAGCGCGTACGCGCACAAGTGGCGACGTTTATAGGTGCGGCTAGCAGCAAGGATATCGCTTTTACTGCTGGAACGACCGATTCGATCAATCGGGTAGCTTCTGGTTATTTGCGCGATCAATTGCAAGCAGGAGACAATATTGTTATTGGTGCTTTGGCGCATCATGCTAATTTGATTCCGTGGCAAGTTTTAGCGAAGGAAAAGAAAGCAGAACTCCGAGTTATTCCAATAGATTCGCAAGGAGATATTAATCTAGAGGAGCTAATGAAAAACTTGGATCAGCGAAGTCGATTATTGGCAATTACTTCGATTTCCAATAGCATTGGGACTATTAATCCGATAGCGGAGATGATTGATTTGGCCCATCGAAAAGGAGTTCCCGTATTGGTAGATGGCGCACAGAGTACGGGGGTGTACCCGCTAGACCTAAGTGCTTTGGGTGCTGATTTTTATACTTTCTCTGCCCATAAAATGTTTGGCCCTTTTGGCCTTGGCGTTTTATATGTTCAAGCAGAATACCAAGACCAAATAAAACCCATCCACTTTGGCGGTGGTATGATTAGAAGAGTACAGTTTTCCGAAACTCAATTCTTAGATTTTCCTCAAAATCAAGAAGCGGG
Source organism: uncultured Saprospiraceae bacterium (assembly GCA_964419315.1). Lineage (GTDB taxonomy): Bacteria > Bacteroidota > Bacteroidia > Chitinophagales > Saprospiraceae > CALLVY01. The sequence continues at coordinate 3,846 of CAYQRA010000117.1, forward strand.
TACTCCTAATGTGGCAGGCGTAATCGGGCTGGGAGCGGCTATTTCTTTTTGTGAAAAACTAGATCAAGTCCAATGTGCTAAACATTTAAAGTCTTTGGCGGGTTATGCAAAGGAGGCTTTTGCTTCCATCAATGGATTGCAATTGATCGGACGGCCCAAAGATTATGGAGGAATTGTATCTTTTACGATGGATCAGGTCCATCCGCATGATTTGGCACAGTTTCTAGGAGAAGAAGGCATTGCGGTGCGGGCAGGACATCATTGTACCCAACCGCTTTTGGAATCGATGGGCTTGGCAGCGACGACCCGAGCTTCTTTTTCCATTTATAATACGACCGATGAAATTGATGCGATGGTAGCTGAGCTAAAAGCAATTAAAAAATTTTGGGAATGAATCCACGTTTAAAGAGTTTGTACAAGGAGGTGATTTTGACGCATAATGCAAAGCCTTTCCATTTTCAAAAAATGGAGGCTATTGAAAATACGGTCGAGGCGAATAATCCCTTATGTGGCGATCGCTTTCAGTTTTTTTTAGAGGAAGCAGATGGAAAAATAACTGCTGTTCACTTTCATGGCTTTGGTTGTGCGATCTCAAAAGCTTCTTCTTCTATTCTCACTCAAAAACTAGAAGGAAAAACGCGCATAGAGGCGCAAAAACTTTGCGCTGCTTTTTTAGGCTTTATTGAAGGAGAAAATCGAACGGACGTTTCTGATCAAGAAATAGAAGCCTTCGCAGCCGTAGATGATTTTCCAGCACGGAAGGATTGTGCCATCTTAGGTTGGCAAGCGATGAATGATTATCTTTCGAAATAAGCAATTATTTAGGTGTTAAAAAAATACCCCTCTTGATTCCTTTTCGTGTTTTGACTTTTACTTATACCAGATACGACTCATAAATGAAAATAAAAATAACCGCATTTGGCATCGCCAAAGATATTTTAAAAACCAATAGCTTGGCTTTGGAAATTGCCAACGTAGAAACCATTGGAGAACTCAAAGATCACCTTTGCCAAGAATATCCAGATTTTAAAAAACTACAAAAAATCTCTTTTGCGGTAAATGAAGAATACCAAGCGGATGATTTTTCTTTAGGTGAAAATGACGAAGTGATTGTGATTCCTCCGGTGAGTGGTGGCTGATAAGCAAACTATTGTTTAGCGTCCTAATTTAAGTCAAAACATAAAAAAGATACCTCTTGATCGATATTCAAATAAAAGATACGCCCATTGATAATGAAGCCTGCATTGATTTTGTCAACCACGCGGAAGCGGGCGGGAATGTGGTTTTTGTAGGAACGGTACGTGCCCAAACAAAAGGAAAGAAAGTTTTAAAACTCGAGTTTGAAGCGTACGAGCCAATGGCCATCAAAGAGATGAAAAAAATTGCCGAACGAGTGATGGGAAAATGGGATGCTTTAGCGGTTTCTTTTCATCATCGGGTGGGTGTTTTAGATATTGGCGAAGTGGCGGTGACCATCGCCGTTTCTACCCCCCACCGCAAAGCCGCTTTTGAAGCTTGTGAATACGCCATAGATACCCTCAAAGAGACCGTACCGATTTGGAAAAAAGAATTTTTTGAAGACGGTGAAGTTTGGGTCGCAGCGCATCCGTGATCGCAGCAAATAAGTGCCGATCCTCGGGAAAAATTATTTTTTGTTCAAATCTTTTCTTCCCTATTAATTCTTACCCAAAAGTCTTTTGATCCAAAATTTCTAAAGGAAACTTCTGTCAAAGCGGAAGCAAAATTGAGCTGTAAATCTAAGTGGTTTTATCCCAAACCCATTTGCTAATCCTAATAAATCTCCTATCGAAATAGCAGAGGTGTTGGGTCCCTTGATTTGAGTTTTGATTTCTAAAACCTAAAACAAAATCACTACTATAATAATTGTTTTTTTACCGCCTCATATTCTTCTTTTGTATTGATATTGCTCAAGGCCAAATCATCTTCCAATTCAATGAGTGAGACATGCGAATTGATCAAAAATTTCCGAGCACAGGTGACCCCTTGGCTAAGCATCGCCAATAGTCGCGGATAAGCCTTGGGTTCATAAATGGTCACCAAGGGTTCTGGGAATTTCTTTTTGGCGGATTTAATCGCCGTCGCAAAATGTCCCGAAGAACGATTGGATAATAAATTTTCCAAAGTTTGCTCATCCATGAAAGGCATGTCACAAGCGATCACCAGCCAAGCCGCATTCGGATCAAAAAGAAAGGCGGAACAGATCGCCCCAAATGGCCCCAGCCCAACTAAGCGATCTGCTAAAACTGGAAATCCATAAAGCTCTTTTTCTGTCGTATCTTTTTTAGAAAGGTAAGTTTCTAAGCCTAGAGAAGCCAGCATTTTTGCCAAATGTTGTTCGTGAGGCTCGTCAAAATAGACCAATTGACTTTTATCGGTTCCCATGCGCATGCTCGCGCCACCAGCAAGTACCAAGGCTTTTACCGGAGGTTTTTTTTCTTGTAACTGTTGGCTCAGTTGTGCGATCAATGGTTCGATTTTGTCCAGCGAATAAACGGGAACGGTACTTGGGTATTCCGCGATCAAATCTTGGATAAAAGGGAAAATAGCTTGCTCTTGGTCTTTCAAAAGAATAGCATCAATTTGCGTCAATTGATCTTTTCGTTTGAGTAAAGAACTTTCTTTTGCAGGATCGATGATGACGATTTGTCGGGCAGCGGGGTAGTGGTTGCCATTGACTAGGGCGACATCCATTGGATGGAGTAAGCTTTTTTGATCGTAATTATTGAGGGTATTAGCACCTAGGTATTTGATTCTTTTTTCTGCTTTCGCAATTGTAAAGTCAGCCGTCTTGTCTTGGTGGTCTGCATCGACCCAAGCGATTTGAAATTGATCCTGCAATTGATTGATGATTTGCTCCGCTAAGGGTTCAATCTGGCTACAGGTCGTTCCGTAGATCGCCCATTCGTTTCGTGCATGCATCCCAAGATCAGCTTTGATAATTTTGGGATGTTTATGATGTTTTTCTTTCGTAGTCATTTTTTCCTCCAGTTTTTTTAATCAACATAATATTTTTGATGACCATCTCTTGAGACATGGCTTTGCACATGTCATAAATAGTCAGCGCTGCTACACTAGCGCCATGCAAGGCTTCCATTTCTATTCCAGTTTGTCCCGTCGTTTTTACGGTACAGGTGATGTATAAATGTTCTTCATCTTGTTGTTCGATATTGGTTTTGCAAGAACTGATTGGAATATTATGGCAAAGCGGAATAATGGCATCTGTTTTCTTGACGGCCATCGTAGCAGCGATAATCGCAGTGTGGAAAACAGAACCTTTTTTTGTAGAAAATTGATTACCTGCGAGTTCTTGCATGATTTCTTTGCCTAAGTAAATAAGGGCTTGGGCACTCGCTACTCTGGCGGTCGTTTTTTTGCTAGAAACATCCACCATTCCAGGATTGCCAGAGTCGTCAATATGGGTCAATTTTTTAGACATGTGATTTCTTTTACAGGTTTGGTTAGAACGTTTTTTTGAACTTTACTAAACAAGCGGAAGTACCTGTGCTTGTTTGTTTGCTGATTTTAAATATTGCTTTGCCGTGGCGGCCAATGTTTCTTCGATGGGTAGATAAGAATAATTGAGCGACTGAATAGATTTGGTGTTGTCATAAGTAAAAGAAAGACCAGCAAGTAAGGCGGTTTCTTTGGTAAGAAAAGGATTACTGCCAGTTAATTTGGTGCGCAGCCATTCGAATCGCCAAGCGACTCCACTTAAAAAAGGGCCTGCTGCTTGTTTGGGAGCTGCGGTCGATAAAAACTGGGCGAGGAGACCAAAGAATTTTTGGTAAGATAAGTTGGAGGCATTGGCGATAAAGCGTTCTGCTTGAATACCACTTTCCATCAACTGGATACTCATTTTGGCAACATCTCGAACATCTACAAAGCCCGTAGTTCCTAATGGGTAAAAGTACTGTCCTTCTCTTATTCTGGGAAAAAATCGAGCGGTACCTTGATCCCAAAAACCACTTCCCATGATGACGGAAGGGTTGATGATGACCGCCTCCAATCCTTCTGCGATACCTCGCCAGACTTGTTGCTCGCCCAAAAATTTACTGATGGCATAATTGCCAGTCAATGGAGATTTGACCCATTTGGTTCGCTCACTGATTCTTGGTTCTTCTAGTTTTTTTCCAATCGCCGCAATGGAGCTGACATGCAAAAGTCGGATTCCGCCATGGTACAAAAGTGCATTGACCAAATTGGAAGTTCCAGTTTCATTTACAGCAATTAATTCTTTGGCCCGTTTTGGATGATAAGTCACAAGTCCAGCACAGTGATAAACTTGATCAACGCCTATTAATAAATCTTCCAGTAAAGGACTGTCCAGTAAATCTCCTTCTACCCACTCTATTTGATCTACAATATCTGCGACCAAAGCCATCGAACTGTCCTTGCGACGCAATGCTCGGATCTTTTGTGCTCCTTGCTGTACCAAATACCGCAAAAGATAAGATCCCAAAAAGCCAGTTCCACCAGTAACAAATATTTTCTTTTCTTTCACCATTTAATTTTGGTTGACCACGGGATTTAGTTCACTCCGTTTATGAACCTACCTGCGGAAGGCAGGCCTCCGTTGTCGGTTTGTCCAAGAACGTTAATTTTTAAACAACTTCTAACCATTTCGAATGGTTTAGATACACCCTGATCGGTTTTCTGAAAAATCTCTACTCCTCCTCTTGTAAAATTATCCAATTTATGTTTAAAACCCTCTCAATAAGAATAAACAGCACCACCGACAGTATCTCTTTTTGCTCCAGTCACAGATGCAAAGCAATTGGGGATTTTTTCCATCCTCAAAACGCCCATCAATCCCATTAAAATAGCCTCTTTAAATTGTACTACCTTTTCATTAGGAACAACAAGCTGAATCCCCAAAGGTTGGCAATAATGATCGATTCGCTCCAATAAATAAGTATTGAAAGCACCACCTCCGGTGATGTACATTTTGCAAGCTGATTTTGTCGAACCTTCTTTTTCTTGGATATGGGCAATGGCTTTGCCTATTTGAGCCGCCAATTGTTCGGTAGCGGTGCATAAGCGATCTTGTAGGGAAGAACTATGATTGAGATAAATAGGAATCACGTTTTGTCGAATCCAGTTATTGTCCAGAGACTTAGGATAGTCTTGAGCGAAGTATTCGATTTGGTCAATTTCCGCTAAAAGATCTTTTTGTAAAGTCCCTTGTCTAGCTTGTTCTCCTCCGGTATCATACTCCATATCAAGTCCATTGGCTAAGATATTTAAAACCTGATTGGCGGGGCCAATGTCAAAGGCAAGGTATTGCTGATTGATTTCTGCGCTGATATTAGCAATGCCACCTAGGTTGAGATAGAAATCAAAGCCTTTGAATAGATAGCGGTCGGCAGCCGGAGCAATTGGCGTTCCTTCGCCATTGATGGCAATGTCATGGGTTCGAAAATCTGCAATCACTGGTAAGCCCGTGAGGGCGGCTAGCGCTGCACCATCACCAATTTGGACACTGATTCTTTTATCTGGATAATGAAAAATCGTATGGCCATGAGAGGAGATGAAATCAGGTTGGAGTTGATGTTTGTATAAAAACTGCTTGGATAATTCCGCAAGGTAATGCCCAAAGTAAGTATTGGTCTTGGCAAAAGTTAAGGCATCTTGTTGAGGTAGAAAACGAAGTCGGTTGATCCAGGTTTCAGAATAGGGAATCGTATCAGCAGCGATGATTTCCCATTTGATATTTTCTAGTCCCTGACGAAGATCAAAATTGCAAAAAGCAAGATCCAGTCCATCTAGAGAACTGCCCGACATAAGTCCTAAAACCTTGTAATTTTTTTCCATCTATCCTGATTTGAGCCCCGAATCTTCGGATACCTAAATATAGCTACAATTTTTTGGAGAGATCCCCATTTTCTTTGTCTAAAAACTCATTTTAGTAGTTTAACGGAAGCAGTCTGTAGAAAACTATAGAAACTTTTAAACTAAAAATAGTTTCCTGTGTTTTTTTGCCATATCTTTGTGGCGAATTTAGCAGAAAGCTCCGAGACTTTGTAAAATAGCAAATATTAATTGATGGATAATAAGGAAAAGCTTTTTTCAACGGTGGAATCCCTCTTTATGAGATACGGCATCAAGAGCATCACGATGGATGATGTCTCTAAGGAGTTGGGGATTTCAAAAAAAACGCTTTACCAGTATGTAGAGAATAAAAAGGATTTGATTGAGAAAGTGATGCAGCAAAGCTTTTCCAACGAATTAGAAAATATTTCGGAAATCAATAAAAATTCAAAGGATGCTATAGATCAAATGTTACAACTTTCAAAACATGTGACCCAGCAGTTGCGAGAGATGCATCCGAGTGTCGTATACGACTTACAAAAATACTACCGAGAGATTTGGCAACAAATGGAAAAATTTCATGAAGAATTTATTTATGTACAAATTAAACAAAATATAGAACGAGGTCAGAAAGAAGGATTTTATCGTTTGGACCTTGATCCTGATATTATTGCCAAACTTTATGTAGGAAAGACGATGGTGATCGTGGATGAAAGTACTTTTCCATTGCGGAAATACAAGCGGGAGCGTCTATTCTTGGAATATTTTTTTTATCACATCAGAGGCATTGCCTCCCTCAAAGGACTAAAACTTTTGGAAAAACATCGCTAATGAAAAAACTAATTTTTACCCTTTTGGTGATCCTGGGATCTTATCATCTCCAAGCTCAGGAGGTCAAAGCCTTATCTTTGGAAGAGGCGATCACTTATGCAATGAACAATAATTTGTCTATCAAAAGTTCTCTGATTAATATCGCGGATGCAGAGGAACAAATTATCGAACGCCGATCATTTGGATTGCCCCGCGTGAATGGAACGATAGGTTATAATTATTTCATTCAGATTCCTTCGTCTCTGGTACCTGCCCAATTTTTTGACCCCACTGCTCCCGAAGGAGAATTTGCCAAATTGGCTTTTGGAACTCGCAATGACTTAACCCTAGGGCTTTCTGCGAATTCCATGGTTTTTGATGGTAGCTATTTTGTAGGACTCCGAGCAGCAAAGGCTTATCGCCAATACGTTGACCGAGAATTGACTTCCAAAAAACAAGAAGTCAAAAACGCAGTGATTGAAGCTTATCTTCCGGCTCTACTGCTTCAGCAAAGTCGTTCGACGCTAGAAAATAATATTACTACGATCGAGAAATTGTTGAACGAAACCAAAGCCCTTTACAAAGAGGGATTTGTAGAACAATTGGATGTTGATCGGTTGGAGTTAAGTTTGGCTAATATCCAATCTGAGTTGGGCAATATTGATCGACAAGCAGACTTAGTCTATAATGTGCTCAAATTTCAAATGGGCTATCCCTTAGAAGATCCAATCGTAGCTTCTGATCAGATTGATCAATTATTGGTTCCGGCTACCTCCGAAGAATTGGTCGATGCCGTCAATTTTCAAAGTCGTCCTGAGTATCAGGTACTTAGTATGGGCAAGCAACTCAGTGAGCTCAATATTGAACTCAATAAATCTACTTATTTACCTAGTGTTGGTGCTTTTGCCAATTATCAACAATCAGCACAAGGCGATAATCTTATTAAAGACCCCACTTGGATTCCAACTTTTGTAGTGGGTCTAAATGCCAATATTCCCATTTTTGGTGGATTTGAAAAAAGAGCAAAACTTAATCGAGCAAAATTAGATCTAGCTGTTTTGGAAAATCAACAAAGGTCTTTGGAGCATGCAATTAGTTTGGAAGTTTCCAATGCGCGCACCGCCTACACTAGCGCCCAGAGTCGCCTCGACGATCAGAAAAAAAATCTAGCCTTGGCAGAGCGCATCTATGATATGACACAAATCAAATATCGCGAAGGAGTAGGCTCTAGTATAGAACTCGTACAAGCAGAACAAAGCCTCTTCGAAACGCAGCAAAACCATATTCAGGCCACTTATGATTTGTTGTTGGCCAAAATTGGTTTAGATAAAGCATTAGGAAAATAATTTCTATAAAAAAGGACAAGATGACGGTCTAGTTTTAGGCTGGTCGTTTTACGGAAAAGAAAAAATTAACCAAAATGAGAAAAATAAAAAACTTAGCTATCCTATTCGGAATGATCCTATTGATCGCTAGCTGCCAAAGTCCAGCAACGGAGGAATGGCCAGCAGATGTAGCAGGTAAAAAAGCAATGATCAAAAGCAAAAAAGCGGAGATCAAAGCTATAAAAACACAAATTGAAAAACTGACCGCAGAAGTGGAGGTCTTGGAGCCCAGACCAGAGAAGTCTAGAAAACTGGTCACGGCAAGCGAAATTCTCCGCAAAGATTTCCAACGTTTTGTAGAAATCCAAAGCTCGA
>CAYQRA010000118.1:0-12166 GCA_964419315.1 uncultured Saprospiraceae bacterium
GCCTCGCAAGGCAAGGTCTGATAAGCTTCGCCTTTCACACTGATCGAAACCCCCGATTGCAACTGGGCAATCGCCTCCGGAGTCATCAGTCCATCGACTTGGATGTAATATTCTTTCTCCACTTTTTTGCTGCGGACTTGCTCGCTGACTTTGCCGTCGGTGGTTAGGAAGATCAAACCTTCCGAGTGTTCGTCCAAGCGGCCAATGGCCATGATGCCCTCTGGGAAAGGGTGGAGTGGACCAAGGAGTTTTTTATTCTTTCGCTTGTTTTGATTATTGACAAATTGCGAAAGATAGCCGACGGGTTTGTGGAGAAGAAAATGGCGATGCATAAATTATAGATCGGGAATGTTAATTTAAGAAGCTTTACGGTTGAATAATAGCTTGGAATAAAAAGAAGGTTTGCGGAGTTCTTTGCTCAAGTCGATATCATTGAGCATAGAAGTCAATAAAGTTTGTAGAGATTTATTATTGGCGGCTTTATTTAAGATAAAGCTAAAGAGTTTGGGGTGTCTTAATATTTTTTGGATGTAGGAACTGATGCGAAGTTCGGTCCACATTTTTCGATAAATTTCTTGGTCGTATTGTTTGTTGAATTCGGCATCAAATCTTTTTTGGGCAAAGGCTTGTTGCAAATGATCGGCTGCAATCCGACCACTGCGAATGGCATTGCCAATGCCTTCTCCCGTCAAGGGATCAATCAAACTTGCGGCATCGCCCAATAATAAAAACCGATGTCCTGAGCAAGAGACCTTCCTCGAACCAAGCGGCAAACCAAAACCTTTGGGTTTTTCCATGGGTTTGGCATTGGCAAAGCGGTGTTTGACATTGGGGTGGTTTTCAATGATGTCTTTTAGTTTTTCTTTTAGGTTGATTCGGTGCTTGCTGATTTCGCTGGAGAGCATTCCCAATCCTACATTGGCTTGTTGGTTGGGTAATGGGAAAATCCAAAAATAACCGGGGAGGATGTCTTTATAATAATGCAGTTCAATGCCATCGTGAGTAAAGTTTTCTACTCCACTGTAATATTGTCTGACGCCCGCACAATAGTGATCTTTGATGACTTTGGTGCCTGTTAGTTTTCTGTTGACTACGGAGTTGGCACCGTCCGCTCCGATGAGCATTTTGGTTTTAAAAGTTTGTTGATCGGTGGTGATGATAGACTCCGTTTCGGTGCTTTCAATCTCCACGACTTTCTGACCTTGAAACAAATGAATGTCCGGCAAATCTTTTACATGGTTTAAAAAGAAATGATCAAAGTCTAGGCGCTTGGAGACAAAAGCAGGCGCTTTGGTGGCGGTCGCTTTTTTAAAACGAATATCGATGTGATTATAATTGGGAGAAAAAAAGCGAACGCCACTCCAACCTTTTTTTTCAGCCACTGCTTGAAAGTCTTGGGCTAAATCGGGATGGATTCTATGAAGTTGATTGATAACATCTGGGCTAAGTCCATCGCCACAGATTTTGTCTCGTGGAAAAACTGCTTTGTCGATCAGGGCGACTTTTAATCCTTTGCCAGAAAGTTGATAGGCGCAGCTACAGCCGGCCGGGCCGGCACCAATGATGAGGATGTCATAATCGCTTTTTGCTTCCTTGGAGTTTTTCATGTGTTGCTTAGTTTTGACTTGCTGGTTTATTGGGCTAGAAATTTATCCAATAGGGGGTAAAACTTTTCGGTCTCTTCGAGGTATGGATTATGGCCGCTATATTCAAACATTTCAAATTGTGCCTGAGGCATATAGGTTTTGTACTGAATATTGTACTCCGGCGTAGAAACTCCATCGTACCTGCCTGCGATAATCAAAGTTGGAAAGTTTAGCTTTTTTAAATCTTTGCGAAAATCAGTATCCATCATGTCGCCACTCACGAAAAAATCTGCATCTCTCCCTACGATTCCATAATAGACTTCGCTATTCCATCCGCGATAATCCGTCTGGGGGACTCGCTGCTTTAGACTAGTGTTGTGGTAGTACACATATTTTACTGGAAAACTTCCATAGACTTCGCTAAAAACCGGATCGCTAGACACATAACCCAAGGCGCGCAAAGAATCAATCTGCTTCCACTTCTCTGGATAATGCGTTTTGGCATAATGGTTATAACTATCGCAGTTGGCTTGCCACATTTCTCCGCTGTGAAAGCCGCTGATGAGTACCATGCGATTGACTTGCTGAGGATATTTGATGGCATAAGCTTGAGCGACTACCGTGCCATAAGAATGGCCAATCACCGTGATCTTATCTAGCTTTAATTTTTTTCGAACTTGCTCCGCAATGTGTACGTCATTGGCGATTTTATATTCGGCGACATCCTTGGCGTCTTCCGACAGACCTCTACCCAACATGTCAATAAAAACGACTTGGTGGTTTTTATAATAATGCCCAAAATTGCCTTCCATATAATCATGTGAATTTCCTGGCCCTCCGGCAAAGAAAAATAAGGGATCTCCTTCTCCTCGAGTTTCTACATTGATTTTGTAGCCATCTATTTTGATAAATTTGGGTTGGAATTTTTCAAAGATGTTTTCTTCTGGTTGGCTAAGGGCTGGAAAATTGATTCCCAGTAAAGCAAGGAAGAGTACGAGATATTTTGACATGGTATAAGATTGATTTTAAGTTTTTTAAGCTAGGGTTTTATAGTAGGAAAAGAAGGAGTAGGTGTTCCGAAGATGCCGCAGGTTTTTACGATCAAAGGGCATTTATGCCTAATCAGTGCAATCTACGGAAAACAAAAATCACCGTTCCAAAAGATATTTTTTTATCCGTTCCATTGCCACTTCCAAATGCTCGAAAGGCACTACCGTAAAGACCATTCTAAAAAGGCCTTTTTTCTGATGTTGAAAACCAATACCGGGGGTTAGTAAAATACCCGTATTTTTATAAATATCTACCCAGAGGTCTTCTTCCCCTTGAGCACTATCGGCTTTTAGGTACTTAGAAAAATCTGCCCAGACAAATAAACTTCCCCTGCTCGGGACATATGGAATTTCTAGCGTTTTCAAAACTTCCACCACTAGTAAGTAACTCCGATTTAGGCGCACCTTATTTTCTTTAATATAGCTTTCTATAAAGTCGGTATCCTTTAGCATTTCTCCAAGCATCCATTGCGTATGATTGGAAACCAAATGTGGAATATTGACATTGCCAAGTGCGGTCATAAAAGCTTCGTTTCGAGAATGAACCACTCCCACCCGCAAACCGGACATGGCAAAGTCCTTAGAAAAGGCATACCAAAGATGAAGGTAATCACTAGCGACGTCGCTCATTATTTTTGCAAAGGAAATATAATTTCCTGTCCCCTGGTATTCTCCTTGCAATTCCTCCACTTGCGTATCAATCAAAGAGAGACCATAAATTTCATTGACGATCAAATGAACTTGGTGTTGAATACACCAATCGGCAATTTCTCTTAATTGTTGCTCGGTATATCGACAACCTGTTGGATTGTCTGGAGAAGTGAGTAAGAGTATTTTAAAACACTTTCCTTGTGCTTTTAATTCAGCCCAATTTTGATCCAATAATGCTATTTGTACTGGTGCTTCCGAACCGATTTCTTGCAAGTGATAATGGCTTTGCAAATCATAGCGTTCGATGGCACTTTTTAATCCCATGTCTTTAGTGTACATCGGATAAGAAGGGGCAGGAATAACGACGACATCCCCAGGGTTGGCAAGGACAAAAGAACTGGTTTCGATAATGGCTGCGGCACCCGCAGAAAGCCCAATGGTCTCCGCAGGAATGGGGCATTTGCAAAGGTATTGTTCCATAAAACCAGCGACCTCGATGAGTACATCAGGATGTCCTAATAAAGCCGTATACTTCAAGACCCAATCCGGCATTTCATTTTGTTGATTGATTGTGATCAACTGTTTTTTGATCAGCGGACTCGACAAGGTATTTTCCGCTACATTTAAAGGAAAAGTACCAGTAGGATTTTCTACTGGATCATAAAGGTTTTGACTGGCTTCCATGAATAGCTCAAAATCTATTCTGGCAGGATTTGTAGCCAGTGCTTTTCCTCGATCGGATAAGCTTGCGGAAGGGTCATTCATAAGATGGTGTAGAATATGGTGTCGTTTTGTGATTTGCGATACGAAAGAATTTAGGGCGTATGGATGTTGCAGAAATAACATTCGAGCGCAATGGATCATCAGATCTGCAGAAAGTAAACTACCCTATATCTTCTTTTGTTTATCTCCGACTTGGCATTCATTGCTGTTTGCTCTTAGTCGAGATAATTGCATGGCACAAAATAGGTAAATTTTTCGTTCCTTTATAGCGTATAAAAATACAAAAGATGTCGGCTGAAAAAATACTAACCATCGGAGTTTTAGCTCACGTTGATGCAGGGAAGACTTCTCTGACAGAATGTTTGCTGTATACTGCTGGTGCAACGAAGAATCGAGGGAATGTGGACAAAGGATCGGCGATCACAGATGCTTTGGCGATGGAAAAGAGTAGGGGGATTTCTATTAAAACAGCGACGGTTGATTTTGTTTGGCAAGACACGCAGGTGAATATTGTAGATACACCGGGGCACATTGATTTTTCGGCGGAAGTCGATCGCGCTTTGTCGGTTTTGGATTTGGTGGTCTTGGTGGTGTCGGCCGTAGAAGGGATACAAGCGCATACTTTAAATCTATGGGAAAGTATTCGGGAGCGGGCTTTGCCTGTTTTGGTTTTTGTAAATAAAATAGATCGCGCTGGAGCAGATTTGGAACAAGTGTTTATGGATTTTGAGCAAGACTTGGGTGCTCGATTATTTGCTTTGAATTATGGAGATAATAGCTTGCCAGAAAATCCACAACTTATTGGCTTTGAAAAAATACAGCCTTATTTGGCCACGCCGATTATTGAGAAGTCCTTGGAAAATTTAGCAGACTTAGACGAGTCTTTTTTAGAAGATTATTTGGACGGTAATATTGGGGATTTAGCTCTTGTTCTTGAAAAAGCGAAAACTCAAATTCAACAGCAGGAAATGATTCCTCTATTATTTGGAAGTGCAAAAATGGATTTGGGGATTGTTGCCTTATTAGAAAATATCACCACTCTGTTTCCTGCCCAAAAAAGCACTTCTAATCTTTTGTCGGCGAAAGTTTTTAAAGTGGCCTATGATCCTAAATTAGGTCGACTGATACACGTCAGATTATTTGGTGGCTTGTTGAAGAGCAAGGATGTGATTTGGTCGCAACAGCTACAAAAGGAACTTAAAATCAATCAGATTTTTCAAAGGAAATTAGGGAAGCTAGAACAAGTCCGTCAACTTGCTTCTGGTGAAATTGGTCTGCTGACGACTTCTGATTTGGTATTGGCGGGAGAAGTTTTGGGAAAGGAAAAATTTGCGGATGATTTCAATGCGATCACTCAGACCGTATTGAGTGTACAAGCGGTAGCGGAGGAAGACAAGGATTATCAAAAACTTGGAGAGGCACTGGAACTGTTAAATATTGAAGATCCCCAATTGGATTTTCAGTGGTATAAAGCCGAACGCGAATTCCATCTAAAAATCTTAGGCCCGATTCAGACCGAGGTATTAAAAGACAGCTTGGCCAATCGTTTTGGTATTGCCACCAACTTCCTATCACCAAAAGTGATTTACAAAGAAACGCCAAAGCAATCTGCCGAAGGCTTTGTTCGCTATTGGATGCCCAAACCTTGCTGGGCGATTATGACTTTTTTGATCGAGCCCGGCACCTTGGGTAGTGGGCTGGAGTTTGTTTCCAAAGTGCGGACAAGTGACATCAGTGTAAAGTATCAAAATGAAGTCAAACGCGCACTTCCTTGGTCTTTAAGGCAGGGGATAAAAGGCTGGGAAGTAACGGATCTCAAGATTACCCTAGTCGAAGGTTCAGAGCATACGATGCATTCCAATCCCGGCGATTTTTTGCTAGCGACTCCGATGGGGATTCTCCGTGCTTTGTCAGAGGCAGATACAGATTTGCTTGGGCCCATGTATGCTTTTCAAATCAAAGCGAATCAGGAATTTCTGGGCGCCATTTCCAGTGATCTCAATCAAATGAATGCCCAAATAAATGCTCCTATTTTTGCTGATAATTTTTTTACACTAACTGGCAGAGTTGCCGTAGAAAAAGCAATGGATTATGGCATTCGGTTTAATGCCACCACTTCGGGGAAAGGTCGCCTAAAGCTAAGTTTAGATGGCTACGAAAAAACCAATACCAGCGCAGAAAAAATCCGTGCTTACAAAGGCGTTTCGCCATTAGAGGAGGCCCAATGGATTTTACATAATCGCGGCGCGTTCAAAGCGGAAGAGCGTTTGCGCTAACCGTTCCATTAAATAGACTATGGAAACTTTGTCTTCGCAGTTGGCAACATTAAGAAATTTTGATCTTAGCAGAGAAATTCTGTTAGCACCCAAGAGAAAAAAGCTTAGTTTTACAAATTCAATCCTCTAATCTTCAAACTATAAAAATGACAACAAGTAATAAAAAAGATTTTTTAAGTAATGAATTGCCCAAGATTTTGAAAAACCTAAATGCGGATACCGAAGGCCAGTTTGGTTTAATGACTCCGCAGCATATGGTCGAACACCTGACTTGGGCCATCAAAACAACAGCGAAAAAATACGAAGGAGAGCGAGTATCTCCAGTCAATAAAAGACAAGCAGGTTTTCAAATGTTTGTTCGCAGCGGAGCGGTCTTAAAGCACAAGCCAAGTGACAAAACCAAAGCGGATTTGCCGCCTTTGAAATATGCTTCTTTGGAAGAGGCACTTGCTGTTCTCCCTGAAGCAGTTCAACGCTTTTATGATTTTTGGGCAAGCGATCCAGCGTATGTTCCCTATAGTTCTTTTATGGGGGAATTGTCTTTTGAAGAGTTAGAGCATTTTCATTACATGCATTTCCGATTCCATCTCTGGCAGTTTGGGTTGTTGGAGCAATATCCTTAAGGAAGTTAATCTCTCCTGTTGCGAACGAATCGAATTTTATGGAGAGCCTTCGTTTTAATTTGTCTTATTTTTTTACCAAAAGGGAAAATTAGTATTTTCCTTGTTTGGTATTTTATAAAAAAACTGTAAGCACTTTTTTTTAGCCTAGTCTTTGAGAGAACCCTTTAAAATAGAGCTTTTTGCTAAGCTTTTCTTGCTTTTTTTATATTTCGGAACCTAGAATAATTAAAAAAAAGCGTAATGGATTTCAAGAATAGAAAGTAATAGGTTTGTATTATAAATACTGATAAAATATTTTGTTTGGAGAGATACCTCCAAATAAAGTGTGCAAGACAAATAACTACAACTCTACTTTTATATCCAAAAATATACAGACCATTGGGGGCTATATATTTTTGAGGATAGACCATTTCATAGAAATTAGTTTGAACCATACCTAGCTTTTATTCTGCTGAATACTAGCCTTGTAGAGGTATGCATTTTCTGAAAAAGAATTCTGAAACGTAACATCAATCTGCTTAGGAATTGCAACCTAGGTGGACTGAGATTTTTATGACTAATATTTAAAAACCTATTTACTCAAATGATTTAGATCTAAATTTTTTTAGGGTAAAAAAATAATTTTTAGTGTTGTTTTTTCATCTCAAAAAACCAACCCAAAAAAATCAAAAAACTTACTAAAGATTTTTTTTAAACCAAATGAAATTTTTTCTATCTCCACAAAACCCTGCTAGAATGAAAGTAATGAAGTATTTTTATTTGCTGACACTTTGCCTGTTTGTTTCCGGTAATTTGCTAGCTCAACCCCCTTGTACGGAGTACCCCTCTCCAGTAATTCAACCCGACTTTGTGGCACTTTGCCAAGAGCCTCGCAAAGAGGATGATCCGGGTCAACACGATCAGAAAGACGATTGCCTAGTGACTTGCGAAAATACTCCCGTAACGTATACAACTCCGGCGACCGGAAACACCATCACTTGGGAAGCTTTTGGTGATGTTAGCCCAACAACGGGTAGTGGACCTTCTTTCTCCGTAACTTGGAATTCTCCAGGCGGTGGATTAATTCAAGTCACAGAAACAACCCCAGATGGCTGTTCCACCACCGTCAATGTTTGTGTCAAAGTAGTGGAAAGCCCTACCGCTAAATTTACAACGATGCCTCAAGATGTAGGAGGTGTCATTAAAATTTGTGAAGGAGGCTCTGTGCATTTTCAAGACCAAAGTTATGACGATGTGATCACTTGGGTCTGGGACTTTGGCGATGGCGCACAATCCAATGATCAAGATCCTTCTCACCAGTATAACACAGCTGGTAATTACCTGGTAACACTAACGGTTTATAATGACTGTGGTTGCTATAGTAAAGAAACCATAAAAGTAGAAGTAAGCCCTACACAAGCTCCGATTGTTGCTTGTATTTCTACCGTTTGTGTTGGCGATGAAGCAACTTATAGTGTAACCAATGGCTGTCCGGGCGCTACGTACATTTGGGATGCCGGAGGCACTGGTACTATCGTCTCTCAATCCGGAGCACAAGTAACCGTAGAATGGAATAATCCAATGAATGGACAAGGCTTTCTAACCGTCACTGTTTTGGGTTGTGGAAATGTTTGCTCTATTCCCAATACAGTAGCCATTCCGGTGATTACTCCTAACCTCACTTTGACTGGACCCAAAACGGTTTGTGTAGGAGACTTGGTAGAATACTCTGTACCACCACAACCTAGTTATTTGTATACTTGGTATAGTTCCGGTCAACCCTTCATTGTTGGTGATCCTAAGAATGATCACTCTATTGATGTCAACTGGACGGTTCCAGGAACTTATGAGCTTTGCGTTCGTTTGAGTGGTACGCAAGCCATTAAATGTAAAGGACATGATAAATATTGTATAGATGTAGAGGTGAAAAATCCATTTACGGTACAGCCGGAATTTGGAGAAATTTGTGAAACAGATAATTTTACTTTTTTCACGAGCCTTCCAGTTAACTCTAGTTGGGTTGCTCTTGATGCCGTAGGAGGAACGACTTCTTTAGGTAATGGCGTTAATAAAAATGTTAGTGGACTCTCACCGGGCTTTTATGAAATTCGAGCCACCGATATTTCTGGAGGAATGCAGTTTTGTAATACAGAAGCTAGCGGTTACCTCACGGTCTTGCCTTCTGCGCCAATGTTGGCATCAACGGATTTAAGTCCGCAAGATCCTGTCTGTCCGGGAAGTACTCATAATTATAGTGCAACACCCGCCAGTGGTTATTATTTGACTTGGTCTACGAACAGTACAGGGGTCGTGACGGGATCCGGAACGGATGTGGCGATTACTTGGGGCGCAGCAGGTCCTTACGAAATACGCATTACCCAGACCGCTATGCAAGGTCCTGGATGTCCATCTGAAACGGTATTTATTATTAATGAAGCGAATCCTGTTGATCCTGTTTTTATTTCGCCAGCACCAGAAGTATGTGTAGATGGTCAGGAAACATTTACGACGACTACCAATGCCGATGTTACGCATTTAGGATGGGAGGTTATACCTCAATTAGCAGGAAGTATCGTGGGAGGTCAAGGAACACCATCTGCGGATGTTAAGTTTAATAATGCACCCATTAATAACGTGATTATCCGTCACCACTACCAAATTTGTAGTATGGATTATTCGGTAGATCATGAAGTCGACGTGGTGCCTTATCCAACGATTAATTTAAGTATTCCTTTTGACGCTTGTCAGAAAGAATTGCCACTTGGGACGAATATGTCTGCTGCCTTAACTTTTGTGCCTAGTGGATCATCGATCTCTTGGTCTTGGGTCTATGGAACTAGTGGTTCCTCTGGGCCAATGTCTGGTACTTCCAGTAGTGTAGATCATCAGTTTAATAATGTAGGAACAGAACTAGTGACCGTTACCGCAGTGATTAGTGGTGGATCTTGTCCAACAACTATTACGGCGTCTCAATTGATTGATATCAAACCCGCACCGCTCGTAAATATTACAGCGACCAATGGAAATACTCCTTGTCCAACAGGTAGTACGACTATGTTGGTTGGTTCGGTTCAAAGCCCACCAGTTGGAAGTGGACCTTATACTTACCAATGGGTAGGAGGGCCTGCATCGGCAACTTATCCCGTCTCCAGTCCTGGAACCTATACTTTGATTGTAACGGATATGCAATATGGTTGTGAAACTCAAAGAAGTTTCCGAGTGTATCCATGTTCGCCCCCTCCGGGTACTTGTTCTGGTGTAGATTTTACCATCACCCAAAACAGTTGTAATGAATTTAGTTTTAATGGAACGCTCAGTGGAGGATGGTCAAATCCAACATGGTCTTATGTTGGAGCAGGAACCCCTTCTGGTAGCGGATTGAATGTTGGCTATGAATACAATCACTCTGGCTATTATTTTGTTACCCTAACGGCTACCAATGGTTCTCAGACTTGCTCAGAAACCAAACAAGTGATCGTTTATTTTGTACCTGATTTTATTGAAGAATTTTCTTGTGTTAATTCCTCCGGAGGAGCTTCTATAGATGTACAATTGATTGATCAGACCGATTTCCTACCTGGTATTGGTAGTAGTCTGACTTACTTTTGGACTTACCCCGGAGGTGCCAGCTCTTTGCAGAGTCCTTTGGTTGCTGGTATGCCTTCAGGTGGAGTAACTCTTATGGTTTCTTATGGTGGACAATCTTGTACGGTAGGGGATATTGTAAATGTACCTACTCCAATTACTTCGGGTTTTACAACCGATGCACCAACTTGTGCAGGTACTCCAATTACCTTTGATATCGTTCCTGGTTCTTTGCCAAATATCGCAACAGCCGATTGGAATTTTGGAGATGGTTCTGGAAGTAATTTGATTCCAAGTACTCAACGGAGCTACCTCGCTCCTCCACTCAGCCAACTAGTAACGCTAACGGTTACGGATGACTTTGGATGTATCGCTACTAGCTCTCAAACGATTACCATGGATCCGGCGATCACTGCGGTCAATATTACCGCTCCTGCCAATCCTGCTTGTACCACTCCACCATTTGTACTTTCTGCGACCGCTACCGGTGGTACGCCAGGTTATACTTTTGATTGGTTTTCTGCAGACATGAGTTCGACTCATGGTACAGGAGCTAGCAGTGCCCCTTTAGGAGCCTCCGGCGATTATGTAGTCGTTGCGACGGATAATAATGGTTGTACCGCACGCTCTGATATCGAAAGCGTGATTATTGTTCCTGACCCCGTTGCATTTATCCTAAGCCAAGATGATTATTGCGTAGGAGATCGCATCGAATGGAATGGAAATCAAGGAAGTGGATTTAATTATGATTGGACCTTTACCGGACCATCAGGCCCTACCAGTTCAACTGCTGACAATGTTAGTTTTACAGCGACGGTAGCAGGAACTTATACTGCTCAGTTGGAGCTAGAAGATGTGGCGACGGGTTGTAAAAACACCTCTCCAGTGGCGGTGTCTACGGTGCATGATGGCCCACAAGGATTGACGATTGCTAACTCTGGTCCTAATTGTGTACCTGCAACATTAATGGCTTCTGTTACTTCACCAGCGTCTGTTGATTATGTATGGAGTACCGGAGATCTTACGGCCAGTACGATTGCTTTAGGAGGAGGAACTGTAGAGGTTACTGCTTATACCGATCAAGGATGTTCTGAGTCCTTGACTGTTGAGATTGGAGAAGGACCAGACATGGCAGACGTAGCGGTTGGTTGCTACTGTTATCCAGAGCCAGTAGTCTGGACGGCACCCGAAGGATTTGGCTATTCTTATGCTTGGTACATGGTAAGTTCTCCATCTGATGTTTATTTAGGAGGGCTTTTCCAACAGACCTTTACGATGAGTGGTGTGTACTATGTCGTAGTAACGGATGCTTTTGGATGTAGCAATACTTCTGACTATATCCACATTGAAATTGGGGATAAGTGTGATTGTAAATTTGAGGTTCGTCCTTTAGATTTACAATGTATTGGTGTAGATCCAGTGACCGGAGGTACCATTTATTCTTTTGCGACCACGGTTACTAATTATTATGCAGCATTGACCGGTTTGAATGGTATTTCTAATGAGGGCGTTATTACTTCTATCTCACCAACTAGCCTTACTGGTGGTGGAGCTATGACAACGGTAACGGGTACATTTGTTCTGTATCCAGGGTATAATTCTGCAGTGATTACCTTCCAAGCTGCTGGAGCCAATGGTCTCCTTTGTGAATACAAATTGGAAGTACCGAAATTCCCAGAATGTAGCAACGAACC
>CAYQRA010000119.1:0-12106 GCA_964419315.1 uncultured Saprospiraceae bacterium
CCTTGATTCTTGTTTACAGTTTTATGACATTAAACCAAGCGTCTAAAAGTACTTTTGTAGAGAAGAAGTGTATCACATCATTGATTTAATCCGATTACCAGTTTGCTATTAAGGAACTACAAAATACTGACGCTTACGCATAAGCAGGCCAAATTAAAAGACCTGAGCAGTTTTATGCTTCAGCACGATACTGAAGAGGAGTTGAAGTCGAGGCTTTTTGAACTCCGCGATGCCTTCGGCATCCAAGAGCTACTTTATTTGTCTACTTGTAACCGAGTTCTTTTTTTCCTAAACCATTCTGCCAATCTAGATCAAGAATTTCTTTTAAATTTTTGTCGATCCATTAAAGCTGATTTATCGGATGAGGATAGTCAAACATTGGTTGATAAGCTACAGGTACTGGAAGGAGATGATGCGATGATGCACCTTTTTGAAGTTTCTGCCTCTATTGATTCTATGGTCGTTGGAGAACGGGAAATTCTACGGCAGTTGAAAGAAGCTTATAATCGTTGCCAACAGTGGGGCTTAACGGGTGATTACATTCGCTTGGCCATGAAAACCACTATCGAAGCGGCCAAAGAAGTATACGCTAAGACTCGTATTGGAGAAAAACCTATCTCTATTGTTTCTTTAGCGATCCAACAACTACTCAAGGCCGAGGTTCCCAAGAAAGCAAGAATCCTCCTTGTTGGTGCAGGGCAAACCAATACCCTGGTTGCCAAGTTTCTCAAGAAGCACAATTATAAAAATGTAGTGGTTTTTAATCGCTCTATTGATAAAGCAGAACGACTGGTTAGTCTTTTAGGTGCAGAAAAAGCAGCGACTTTAGATCAACTGGCCAATTATCAAGATCATTTTGATGTAATGATCACTTGTACAGGACATACCCAGTCTTGGATTGATACTGCGCTTTATCAACAACTCTTACAGCAGGAAACAGATAAAAAAGTGGTCATTGACTTGGCGGTTCCTAATAATCTCACCGAAGAAGTTCGCACTCAATTTGACCTCCACTATATTGAAGTAGAAGCATTGCGTCAGTTGGCTAGTGAAAATATTGCTTTTCGCCAGCGCGAAGTCACGCAAGCTAAAGAATTGCTCGAGCAGCAATTGCTTTCCTTCCACCAGCTTTTCCAGATGCGCAGCATTGAAAAAGCCATGCACCAAGTACCCGAAGAAATCAAAGCCATCAAGTCTCACGCGATGAATCAGGTATTTAAAAAAGAGTTGGCGGATTTGGCTCCGGAGTCTCGACAATTACTCGAGCGAATGATGGATTATATGGAACGTAGATGTATTTCGGTGCCGATGCTGGCCGCTAAACGTTTGGTGGAGTAAGTTTCTTTTACATTTCCGCCTCTTTCCTTTTTCTATTTCTAACTTTTAAATTCGCTATCGCTTCCCTAAACCTCGCACCTCGCTTGCACCATGCTCTCCTTTCCGGTGCTGTCGCAAATGACCACGAAGTATTGATTTCTAATGATTATAAGCGCTGGAATCAGCGTGGGTTCCTCGGATACTAAAACAGGAGACTGTTTTGGTTGGGGCAGATGGCTGCTGGTAAAAGTCGTCGAGCTGTTGAGCCAGCGCGGTATGTACAAAATGGCAATAGCGTACCGGAATATAACCATAGCGTCCTTCCTTTACGCGGACATAGAAATAGCTTTCTTTGGACTGATAGCCATTGCCCGTGGATTTCCAGTCGTCGTGTTGCCGGATGACTGCTAGTGATTCATCGGGGCGAATGGAGCGAATGCGGGGAGCGGTTTCGCTGGGGGCTTCTTGCAATACGACGCCAGTAATTTTGACTTGCACCTGCGGCGCACTCCGATTTTCTTGGTAGAGCAATTGGTATTGCTTAGATTGGCTATTCCAGTGATAGGTATAAGTTACAAACTCAAGACATTTATCTGGTGATTCACCGATGATCCCAGTGCGAAGAGATAGCCCATATTCTTTGCAGGACTTGGCTTCTAAATATTCTACGCGAATGGTTTTTTGATCTAATTCCAAAAATTTATGCAGCGAAGGAAATTGCTCCTTTCCTTCCGTTTCTAAATTCAAGCGTTCTTCAAATACTTTTTTTATAGTTCCTGCTTGAAAAGAATAGAGTTCTAAACTTTTCTGTTCTTTCTTTTGTCCCAGCACTTCATTTTTTCTGAGTAAGACCAACTCAGGAATCAAATCTCCAGTCAATTCTTGAAACTGCATTTCCTCGACGCCACTTAAGCCTTGCGTACTTTCGCCACCGTAGTGAATGTGTACAGACTTTCCTCGATGATTGGTAATGACGATATAAGCTTCCTGATAAATTGGATTGAGGAGCATGTTGGCGTGGAAATTATCATGGCCTTCAATAGCTGCCATCCAGACCACCGCACTTTCAAAGCCAATCCCAAATTTCATTTTCCTTTTGTGATAGGCCTCCGTCGATTGGCTGAGTTGATCTTCAGGAATAACTACGGCCAAGCCATCGCCAAAGACCCACCCTTCTCGGCCTCCCTCCATTCGAACCTTGTACCATTTGAAGGTTTGATTCTGCGCATCATCTTCATGCTCTAATTCGGTTTCTCCGATGATATCCAATAATTGTCCGGCAGTAAAAGAATAGCGGGTAGGTTGAGTAAAAGTACTATCTGAATAAATCGTCAATGCATTGAGCGCTGTACCTGCCCGACCATTAAAAATAACATCTGAGGACATTGCGGAACAATGCCAAGAGAAGCTAAAGATCAGACAAAATGCAATAAAGCTCAGTTTCATATAAAGTGGTTGGGGGAAAATGACTTTAGGATACAAGGACTCCCCAATTTCTTACAATTTCTACGCCGCAGCAACAAAAACCCCAGTAATTAAAGGATTTTTAACAGATCGAGGCCTTTTCTCTCCCTTATTTAACGCTCTGGTTCTTCCATTTGTATCAGGCTTGGTTAGCTAAAAAAGATTTTCCAAAACATATTAAAATTAATACTATGCAAAACCCATGCTAAAAGTCGCCTAGAAGAAATTGCATCCGGTTTTTTTATCTTTACTTGTGAGCCGTATAAGTTGAAGTTTTTTAAAAAATACCAACCATCATGAAAGCATTTGCATTTATCCTCTGCTGTATATTGACTTATTCTTTATCCGCACAAGATTTTTCTAGCGTCAAGATCGTCCCCGAAAAAATCAATGATCACCTGTATATGCTTACTGGCTCTGGAGGGAATATCGGGGTCTGTACCGGCGCAGACGGTTTGTTTATGATTGATGATCAATTTGCCCCGCTGGGCGACAAGATCAAGGCGGCCTTAATCGAACTAGGTGGCACTGCTCCCAAGTATCTTGTAAACACCCATTGGCATGGCGACCATACTGGCGGAAATGAGTATTTCAAAAAAGAAGGCGCTTTGATTATTGCCCATGAAAATGTGAGAAAGCGGAAAAGTACGGATCAACTAAGGCGAGCATTTGGGGGCAATGTACCTGCGGCACCGGAGGATGCTTGGCCGGCGATTACTTTCTCAGAGGATTTGACTTTGCATTTGAATGGAGAAGACATTTTGCTTTTGCATGTACATAATGCCCACACGGATGGAGATGCCCTTGTTTATTTTCCCAAATCAAATGTCATCCATATGGGCGACACTTACTTTCAAGCTACTTATCCTTTTATTGACGTTACTAGTGGTGGAACGATAGATGGATTAATTCGTGCGGTCAATAAAGTTTTGTTTATGGCTAATGATGAAACGGTGATCATCCCCGGTCATGGGAGTTTGTCTAACCGAACCGAGTTGATTGCTTATCGGGACATGTTGCAAACTTTGAGTAATCGAATGAAACAAGCTTTGCAAGCGGATATGAGTATTGAAGAAATTAAGGCGGCCAAATTGACCAGCGAGTATGATGAGCGTTGGGGGCAGGGTTGGATGAAGCCGGATACTTTTTTGGATATTTTGTATACTGACCTTTCGAGATAAAAGTAATTTTAGAAAAGCATAAGCAAAGCAAAAAAATTCACTTTGCTTATGCGAATAAGAGTAGTTGGTGATTCTTATTTCACCTTCACCAATCTAATCGTAGCCTCCAATTTACTAGCCGTTTTTACCTTTAGGAAATAAACGCCCACCGGCCAAGTTGCGGTAGAGAATACCGGTTGATAAAGCCCTGAATTTTGAGGGAGCGACGGCTGTAAAACAGCTTGCAATTTACCTTGGACATTAAAAGCCTCAATGGAAACTTTCTGACTTTCTTTCAATTCATAGCGTAGACTAAACCATTCATTTGTTGGATTGGGTTGCAATTGTATCTCCAATTGATCCTTCTCTAGTTCATGCGTAGCCAAAGACTCTAATGCCAGAGTGGTCTGAACCGTATTTGTGATGATGGGCTGATTATAATCAAAATAAATGGCGGCGCTATTGAGCACTTCATCTCCGTAGGTCAAGCCTTCTTTAACTTGGACATCGAAAAACACCCATCCATGACTTTCGGGTTCATTCACCAAACTATCAGGTAGGTAGATATCATTGAAGGTAAACACCAAGACCCGCTCGTCTTCAAAAGTTACTTCGTAAGGATGAGAAGAAGCACCTGGCAATACTGTACCGATATCAAGATTGGTACTTAAAGTATCTTTGATCACTACGGTAAAAGCCGTATCTGTTCCCGTATTTTGAAAGCGGATTAGGTAGCTGAGCTCTGCTTCTAGATCGTAGACATCCCCCGTCTCTCCAACTCCGACAGGGTCTACTTGTTTGTCATTAGGATCGTAAGATCCAGTGACCGTTTGTTCACAATATTTTACATTATTCAATGGCGTAAGATCATCTATAATTGGGGTGGCTTCGAAATACATAGACAATAGCGTCCCCAATGGAACGGTCTGATCAATACTCATCGTCACTTTAAAAACAATCACAGTCCCTCCTGGTGGCAGGTCATTAAAATCCCAAGTAATCGTATTGGTACTCGGATCATAAGCATCTTGCATAGGAATAGCGCTCTCGAATTGCTGAAGAGAATCATGTCTAAAAGTAACACTTCCACTCGCTGGTTCCATTCCATAATTAAACAAACAAATGTTGATCCTTTGATCAAATCCGGGTCTAGCATTTCCTTTGTTGACATAGATTCTCAAATCATTACTAGGCTTCAATTCTACGAAAAAATCATTGCCTTCGGAAACTTCATTAACCCCAGAAACATCTACAGGAATAGGACCAGAACAAAGCAAATCATAGCTTGGATTATTCGGCAATAAGGAGACTTGATAAATACCCGGATTTACATTGAAACTATAATTGCCTTGTGCATCTGTAAAGGTGCTATGATTGGTATCCAACCACACCAGCATATTGGCGACTCCTTGTGCTGCGGAATCAGGAATACAATCTTCGTTGTTTTCTTCCAAATAAACAGTTCCAGAAATCGTGACGAAGCAAGCGGAGTCCAAAGGCACTAAAACATTATCATGTCGGCGGCAGCCATTATTGTCTGTTACCGTCAGCGAATAGCCTCCTGGCGCAAGATCAGAAATCATTGTTCCCATCTCACCAGTGCTCCACTCAAACATCGGGTTGGCTCCTACTCCGGTTTGAATAGCGGTCGCCGTTCCTCCGGTACTATCGCATTGAGCGGCTGTACTTTCCAAACTAAATTCAATAGCAGATTCAAGAATAAAAGTTTCTTCCACGGTACAAGCAGTCGTATCAAAAACGGTAATGGTATATTCTCCAAAAGACAAATTAGTACGATCTTCTTCCGTGGCGCCATCAGACCAAACAAAATCATAAGGAGCTAAAGGACCTTCGATGGTCAAATCAATATAACCTTCTGTATTACAAACGACCGGAGAATAATCAAAAGTGATTCTTGGTCCATTTTCTAGATTAACCGTAGCCGATTTTTCAACCCTACAATTATTGATATCGGTAACGGTCACCGAGTAGGTTCCCACTCCTAGCGTACAAATAGAAACCTCACTATTTGATCCATTACTCCACTCTACAGAATAAGGTTCTGCTCCACCATTAATTTCCAGAAAAACACAAGCATTCGATTGATTACAATCCTCATCTTTTACAGTAAGATCAATCGTCAATAAAGGATTTTCTTCAACACTAAACAACTGTTCTGTTGTACAATTATTTGCATCTGTAACGATCAATTTATAATCTCCTGCTGGAGCAAGATCGGGATCTAATCCATCCCAATCCAACTGGTAAGGTGCGCTCCCTCCACTGATCAAATAATCGACGGTGGTCACTCCACCAAAACAGGCAATCACTTCCGTATTGATGTTTATCGCCAATACTGGTGGTTCGAGAATCAAGGTTTCTATCGTATAAGTAATGGTCTGTGCATCCGTCACCGTTAAAGCGTAGTTGCCTCCTTGCAAATTAGATAGATCAGCATTGGTAGCGGTAAAATTATTTGGGCCAAGCCAAGAATAAGTATAAGGAGGAGTACCTCCCAACATCTCGATATCAATGCTACCATTGGCATTGCCATTGCAATCAATGTCCATTTTATGGAGTTGAACCAAAGAAGCATTAATGGTAAAAGGGCCAAAAATACGAGTACAAGCATTGGCATCACTTACGGTCAAGGAGTAATCTCCCGTCGCCAATCCGGCATTATTGGGATCGGTAGTACCATTAGACCATAAGTAATCATAAGGCAATTCACCACCACTGATATTCACAAAAATAATTCCATTGGCATTGCTCGCATTCGTAATTACGACATCCTCCAATTGCAGTTCTGAGCTGACTTGCAAATCATAACAAACGGTGGCAATATTTTGATTGCTATCGCTGACCGTCAGGCAATAGACTTCAGATATATTGGGGCATATGGTAATGTTTGCTGTATTTTCATTCGTACTCCACTGGTAAGTATAAGGTGGCTGTCCTCCTAAAATCGAAGGACTAAGAGTAACACAATCACCAGAGCAGATTGGCCCAGGATCATTGATATCAACCTCCAAGGCGGAGAGATTAACTACCAATTCCATGATTGGTCCAGTACAAAAACCGAGAGATTGAGGAGTGATTTGATAGCTAACTACCTGAGGAGTTCCAGTGGTATTTATTAAAGTATCTGTTAGGGTGGTGCCACAACTGAATCCACAAGCATTTGCACCACTCACTCCTGCCGGAGCAGTTACCGTCCAAGTATACCTCACCTCGCCGGGAGAGAAAGGTGCTAATAAAAAATCATCTAATTCTATCTGTAGCGGAACCTTTGAGCTGGCAGTCTGCGGAGTTGGAAGCAAATTGGGAGCATCACAACAATTCAAGGAATAATTGGCAGATATAGGAATATCTAACTCACAGCCAGCACTCCCCCAGCCTCCTGTTTCTCCATCTGCAAAAGTGCGAATATCAATCCCACAATCTGTTTTTAATGGATCGTTATTGCATTCAGGAGAAGACAAAGTGGTGAGGGTCATACAAATTTGGTAATCCGCATTGGTATTACAACCTATTGGAGCACCAAAAGAACAATTAGGGTCTAATATCCAATCATTGGGGCCACATTGCCCCGGAAGATTTCCATTATTATTTACACCAGCCACAAACCAACCTGCCCCTACCGCTTCTCCCGGAGCATAGGAACCAAAGGGTATATCATTATAAAACACCTCTCCATCTTCATACCAATTCAAAATTCCGTTACCGCCCAAACTAGGTAGCGTTGCATTAACGGGCGAACCATCTGCATTAAAAGAAATGGGGTCCCAACCCTTTCCAAAAGTAGGAACCAAACCATGTAGCCACTGACAGTTATTTCCAGTAGAACTATAATTGACATCGATGCAAACGGTCACTTCTTCCGCTGGCTGAAAAGGACCAGAAAAAGGAGAGCCCAAACTGGTATTGGTTACATAAAATTCAGTATTGGCATTACAAGTAGATCCACCGGAAAGGATGGAAGTCAGACAAATATTAAAGTCACCCGTTTCGCCACCGAAGCTTCCAACCGCTATCCAATACTGGGTATTGGATTCCACATTCACGGTATTCAGGTTTACACTTCCTCCATTGCCAATGGTACAATCCATTGGAATAAGATTATTACAATTGCCTCGATAAATAGCCACCTGAGTGATATTAATATCAGGACTATTCAGATCAAGATTTATAAAGTCTGTATTGAAATTAGTGGTGAAGGTAAACCAAACCGTAGGTAAATTTATAAAATCATAACATCCACTGCCATTAGTCGTATCTATTCCCGCACCAGTATTACAAGCATTGATGCAATTGGTGGTTCCTCCGGCGGTAGAAATATCAATGGCTCCACTGCATAGGTCATCCGTTAAGCACTGGGCAGAAGTATTAGCGATAAAAAAAAGGAAGAGGAATAGAGGAAAGCAAAAGCACTTGATTGCCTTAGAGAGATTTAGCATGGGAATCGTTTTAGTTTTCTGTAAAAATAAGAGATTCTAAGGACATAGTAAAGGTTTTCAAATTTTTAAACAAAAAACCTACAAACTCTTGATCTCCAAATTAATACTAGAAAAACACTTTTAATCTTCCCGCAAAACCATTTTGGCGTCTTTTCGATAAGCTGAAGGACTTTTGTTGGTAATGTCTTTAAACAATCGACTGAAATGAGAAAAATTATTAAACCCACTTTCAAAACAAATCTCCGTAATACTGCTGTGTTCCTCTTGAAGTAATTTACAAGCATGTACGACTCTAAATTCATTGACAAATCGAGTAAAGGTTTTTCCGGATATTTTTTTAAAGTATCGACAGAAACCGGGTACGGTCATATTCACTTTTGATGCGATTTCTTCTAAGGTGATTTTTTCTCTAAAATGGTTCCGCACGAAATTATAAATTTCATTGACTCGATCATTATCCTGCTGTTCTACTTCCAATAAAAAACCTTTGGCATTTAGAATTTGGTATTCTTCCGAAACAGCCATTTCTCGCAGAATCGCTAATAGCTCTAACAGTCGACCAAAACTATCTTGCTTGGGCAAATGCTCTAATCGTGGGCCAATTATTTTTTTGGTTTGACCATAAAAGCTGATCCCACCTTTGGCTCTTTCAAAGAGTTGGTAGATGTCTCCCATCTCTGGCAGTTGAAAAAAATGCCTTCCTAAAAAATCACTCTTCATTTGAATCACCGTTTCCGATTGATTAGAAGTCAGCCGATCCGTAAAACCATAATGCGGCAAATTTGATCCGATCAAAATCAAATCACCATCCCTATAATAAGAAAGATGGTGGCCGACATGCCGCTTTCCGCTTCCTCCATTTACATACACCAATTCCAATTCAGGATGAACATGCCAAAAGGGAATATTGAAATTTTGCTCGGAGTCAAAGTATTGCTTTATCGTAAAAGAGCTGCCAAATTCAGGGCTAATTTGTTCTAAAACAGGTTTATTCTTCCTTTTCATTGCTAATCCTTTTCTATTTATCAAGTTTTTATAAGCTAGGGCTATTCGAGAAAGAGAATATACACTTTCTTAACCCATTTATATACTATTTTAACCATATTAATTAATCATTAATTCTCAATAGTCAAAATAGTATACATTTCGGCAAATTGAAGAGAGGCAACAGGGATCACTTCCCCTTAACTTTGTTAGGACAACAATCAAGAAATTGATTCTTCTATTAACGAAATTTGATTCTTATGAAACCTTTTCTTAAAATCTGTTTTACCTTTATTTTTGTTTGGTTGAGTCTTGCGAGTAAAGCCAGTAATAACCCAACGATTATTATCAAGCATCCTGAGAAAAAGAAATTTTCTCTCTTACTTCATCAATTAGACCGAGAAGCCTATACGGTTCAACTACGCGACCAAGCAGGCCGTCGTCTATTCAAAAAGAACATCACCAATGTAGACTCGTTTGGTAAAGTGTATGATTTGAAAAACCTACCTAATGGCGAATATACTTTGAGCGTTGAGAACCAACAAAAAATCTTAATTCAGACCATTACGATTGAAGCGTCTACCTTAAAAATTGCAACAGGAAAATGGGAGACCAGCTTTAAGCCTTATTTTGCAAAAGCTTATAGTCATGTGGATATGACGTTTTTGCAATTAGAAAATACGGCAACTTTCGTAGAAATCATCAATGAATCAGCAGAGGTGATTCACCAAGAAAGAATAGAGGAAGTTGGAAGTATTTGCAAACGTTTCAACCTCGATCTTTTAGCTCCTGGAGATTATACTTTCGTTGTGAGTGTTCAAGACCAAGTCTATCAAAAAACCATTTCCATCAAAAATTTAATGGCCTTTCAATGCATCCGATAAACCTTTCTAATAATTGCCCAATTTCATTAAAAGGCTTCGAATTTCTCCGTAAGAATTCGAAGCCTTTTGCATTATACCAATAGGCTCCCCGTCTAGGTATTTTTTGCTAAAGCCTTTCCCATATCAAATAGCCAAAGAAGATTTTTTTCAAAGCCCAAGCTCCTAACAATCAACTGATTAAAACAGAAAATCGAGTTTCCCTAAAAAATAATTTATGGAATTTTCCGCGCCCTTGCGTCTATGTATCCGATTACTCGCCTCCAACATTCCTCTGAGGCTATTTTTAATTCGGAAAATTCCAGACTATGCTCGTAAAAACTTATGCCAGTGCCGTACAGGGCGTGAATGCCCAGACCATCACCGTAGAGGTCAATGCAGGTGGCATCGTACCTCCCAATGCTTCCTATTACCATATGGTCGGCTTACCCGATAATGCCGTCCGCGAAGGCTTCACCCGGATCGAGGCGGCAATAAAAAATATCGGCTTACGCCTCCCCAGATTAAAGCTCACCGTCAATCTCGCTCCCGCAGATATCCGCAAAGAAGGCTCGGCCTTTGACCTACCAATCGCCATTGGCCTCATCGGCGCCACTCAACAAATGAATGCGGAACTACTCGATCAATACCTGCTCATGGGAGAACTCTCTCTCGATGGTGGACTACGCCCCATCAAAGGTGCCCTCCCCATTGCGATTCAAGCCCAAAAGAAAAAATTCAAAGGCATTCTTTTACCCAAACAAAATGCTAAAGAAGCCGCCATCGTAGAAGGCTTAGCCGTCTATGGAATTCAAAACCTAACCGAAGCCGTTGACTTTTTCAATGGCAAAGGAAATCTAGAACAAGTCCTACTCGAACCTGCCAATAATTTTCTAAATAATCCCAACCAATACGACATCGATTTTTCGGATGTCAAAGGACAGGAAAACATCAAACGAGCTTTGGAAATTGCCGCAGCCGGAGGGCATAACGTGATCCTCATTGGCCCGCCAGGAGCAGGAAAAACAATGCTTGCCAGAAGACTTCCCACCATCCTTCCAAGCCTCAGCTTAAAGGAAGCGCTAGAGACTACCAAAATTCATTCGGTCGCTGGAAAACTAGGTCGCAATACCCCCTTGATCAGCGCTCGTCCTTTTCGATCGCCACATCACACCATCAGTGATGTAGCCTTAGTCGGGGGTGGCTCCAACCCACAACCGGGAGAAATATCTTTGGCTCATAATGGGGTTTTGTTTCTGGATGAATTGCCAGAATTTCAACGTTCTGTTTTAGAAGTTTTGCGACAGCCTATGGAAGAACGCGCCGTTACTATTTCTAGAGCAAAAATCACGATAGATTATCCAGCAAGTTTTATGCTGATTGCTTCGATGAATCCCTGCCCCTGTGGTTATTTTAATCATCCAGAAAAAGATTGTGTTTGTGGCACGGGCGTGGTCCAACGCTATCTCAATAAAATATCGGGGCCGCTTTTGGATCGTATTGATTTGCATGTGGAAGTCACGCCGGTAAGTTTTGACGAACTCTCGGGCCCTCGTCAGGTTTCGGAAAAAAGTAAGGATATTATTTTACGGGTAAGCGAGGCGCGGAAGATTCAGGAGGAGCGCTTTAGGGATTATTCAGAAGTGCATTGTAATGCACAGATGCCGAGTCGGATGGTGCATGAAGTTTGTGGCTTAGATGATACCGGACGGACTTTGATCAAACAGGCGATGGAACGATTGCAATTGTCGGCTCGGGCCTATGATCGGATTTTGAAGGTGGCGCGGACGAGTGCGGATTTGGATGGGGCGGAAAAAATTGAGGTGGTTCATTTGGCGGAAGCAATTCAGTATCGGAGCTTGGA
>CAYQRA010000120.1:0-12086 GCA_964419315.1 uncultured Saprospiraceae bacterium
TAGGTTATAAGACCATTATTGTCGATGATGGTTGGCAAACCAAAGACAATAAAAGGGGCTATGCTTTTACGGGCGATTGGCAAGCGGATCGCTTTGCAGATATGCGAGGTTTTGTTGATCAACTTCACGCTTTGGATATGAAAATTATTCTTTGGTATAGTGTGCCTTTTTTCGGAAAAGAGTCGGCTGCTTATCAGCAATTTAAAGGGAAATTTTTGCGCTACTCTGAAGAATGGAATGCGGCTATTTTAGATCCGCGTTATCCAGAGGTAAGAGCTTATATCATTAGTGTTTATACCAAGGCATTAAAGGATTGGAATCTGGATGGATTCAAATTGGATTTTATTGATCATGTTTTGACTTATCCAGATACAGATTTGACTAAAAAAGATGGCAGAGATTATGCCTCGGTCAATGCTGGGGTGAATCGTTTGATGACGGATATTCGAAAAGCTTTATTGGCCCTTAAGCCAGATATCATGATTGAGTTTCGCCAACATTATATTAGTCCGCTCATGCGCACCTTCGGAAATATTTTCCGCGCTCATGATTGCCCCAATGATGCCATTACCAATAGAGTCAGAACTACTGACCTGCGATTGCTCTCCGGAGATACAGTCATACACTCGGATATGTTTATGTGGCATTATGAAGAACCCGTGCATTTGGCGGCCTTGCAATTTTTAAATATTCTTTTCTCTGTTCCTCAACTTTCCGTAAGGCTCGCAGACATCCCTGCGGATCATTTTCAAATGGTGGCTTTCTACACCAAATACTGGATTGAGAATCGTAAGATATTATTGGACGCTCCCTTAGAAGCCAAATTGCCGCTAGAGTCTTATCCTCAATTAACAGGAAGGGGCGAAGACAAAACCATCATTGCACTTTATTTGGATTTGGTGATTCGCTTAGCGGATGATTTGCCTCCGAGCATAGATATTGTAAATGCCAAAACCTCGGATACGGTTGTTTTGGAACTAGGAAAAAATAATCAGAAATATTCCTTTGCTACTTTCAATTGCTTAGGAGTTGAAGTGCAAAAAGGGGAACTCGGTTTAACAGAAGGTTTGGTCCAATTAAGTATTCCTCCATCAGGTTTAATTCAATTAAAAGCTTTAGGCCAGTGATCAAAAAGAATCAACATATTGACTTGCATCCAGATCGAGATCAAAAGGAGACTTTTTTTTGGGAAAATCCTGCAGTATTTAATATTGGTCAGCAATTGCCCCATGTAACTTTGATGCCTTTTTCAAAGTTGGAGGATTTATGGGAGAAATCCCGAGAAGAATCTGAATGGCAACTTTCCCTCAATGGCGATTGGCAATTCAAATGGTCTGCTTGTCCCGCAGACCGACCGATCGGCTTTCAGGAAAATAATTTTGATACGAGTTCTTGGGATCAAATCCCGGTGCCGTCCAACTGGGAAATCGAAGGGCATGGAATCCCCATTTATGTAAATGACCGCTATCCTTTTCCCAAAAATCCACCACATGTTCCACATGATTATAATCCCGTAGGAGCCTATAAAAAGAAATTTACGATTCCAGAAAATTGGCAAGACCGAGAAATCTTTATTCAATTCGGTGCCGTCAAATCTGCCGCTTATTTTTGGATCAATGGAACTTGGTTGGGATATAATCAGGGCTCAAAAACACCAATAGAATTTAACCTTACGCCTTTTCTTCAGGTAGGAGAAAATGAAATTGCCGTGGAAGTATATCGCTGGTCAGATGGTGCCTATTTGGAATGCCAAGACTTTTGGCGGCTGAGTGGTATGGAAAGATCGGTCTTTCTTTGGTCTTGTCCCAAGATACACATTCGCGATTTTTTTGTAAAAAGTAGTTTGTCAGAAAATGGAGCGGAAGGGATACTGGAAGCGACAGTGGAAATTCAATGTTTTGAGCAAAAGGATCTTGGGCAAGCTAGGACACTGCGACTTGAATTATTGGATGAAAATCAAAGAGTAATCCTAAGCCAAGAACGTAAAATTCAAAGCTCCTCGGATCGACAAGAATTAATTATCACCGAAAGAATTGACCGTCCCAGAAAATGGTCTGCCGAGACGCCGCATTTATATCAGGTAGCTTTAAGCCTCCTCGATCAAAGCGGTCAAGTATTGGAAGTTCTTGGTTGTAAAACAGGTTTTAGGAATTTGAAAATCAAAGGTGGCCAAGTTTTGGTCAATGGCGTAGCGGTTACCTTCAAAGGGGTTAATAGACACGACCACGATGAGCATACCGGGCATGTTGTTTCCAAAGAAAGTATGCTAGCGGATATTCGTTTGATGAAAGAAAATAACATCAATGCGGTTCGGTCTAGTCATTATCCAAATGATCCTTATTGGTATGAGTTGTGTGATCAGTATGGCTTGTATGTGGTGGATGAAGCGAATATTGAAGCTCATGGTTTGGGAGCTAATTTCCAAAAGCCTTACGATGCGAGTATACACACTTGTAATCAGCCCGAGTGGGAAGCCGCTCATTTGGACCGCGTAAAACGAATGGTGGAAAGGGATAAAAATCATCCATCTATCATCACTTGGTCTTTAGGAAATGAAGCAGGCAATGGCCCTAACTTTAAAGCAGCATATGCTTGGGTCAAACAAAGAGATGAATCTCGCCCCGTCCAATATGAACAAGCAGGAGAAGAGGAAAATACGGATATCGTCTGTCCCATGTATCCCAAGACCGAAGTGATTGAAGCCTATGCCCAAAAAGGACCGGAACGGCCACTCATCATGTGCGAATACGCGCATGCGATGGGCAATAGTGTCGGCAATCTGATCGACTATTGGAAGGTCATTGAAAAGTATCCGCAACTCCAAGGTGGGTTTATCTGGGATTGGATGGATCAAGGTTTGGCGGCTCAAAGTTCAAGTGGGGAGAAGTATTGGAAATATGGTGGAGATTATGGCCCCGAAGGTACACCAAGTGATAATAATTTTTGTATCAATGGATTGCTTTTGCCGGATCGTAGTCCGCATCCTGCCTTGCTAGAAGTCCACAAGGTTTATCAATATATAAAAGTAGAAGAGACCGACACAAATGGTATTTTTAGAATAAGAAATGACTATGATTTTATTGACCTGAAAGAGGTTGAAATGTCTTGGCAGGTATTGGAAAATGGAGTCGAGATCGTGGAGGGAAAATTGGAGGAAATCAATCTTGCTGCAAAGGAATCCATGAAATGGACTTGGCCGATTAGTTTGGCCGCCAAAGCAGGAGTGGAATACCACATCAATTTTGAATTTCGGCTAAAAGAAGATAAAGCTTTGCTTAATAAAGGCCATATACTGGCTAGAGAACAGTTTGAGTTATCACTTAGTAAAGTTGCAAAATCAATTGATAATCAAGACCATAGTCTTCTTGAATTGAGTGATCAAAAGAAGTTGATTTTCATCAAGGGAGAAAATTTTTCTGTGTCCTTTTCTAAAGAGACTGGCTTGATAAGCGATTATTCCATTCAAGGCAATCCCATATTACGACAAGGTCCCAAACCAGATTTTTGGCGAGCTCCGCTCGACAATGACCTAGGAAATCTGATGCCTTTGCGCTTGGCTTGCTGGAAAGAAGCGAGTACAAATCGTAATCTTCAGGATATCCAGATCACAACTTCCTCTGCCCAAGGAATTGACATTCAAGTTCAGTTTGAATTGCCAGCGGTAAAATCTCAATATCAGGTCAATTACGAGATTCATAATAATGGCGAAATCAAAATAAGCGCCACCTTTATCCCCGGTGACATGGACTTACCAGAATTGCCTCGCTTTGGAATGCAAATGGAATTATTGCCAGTCTATGATCAGCTAAAATGGTTTGGTCGAGGACCACACGAAAATTATATAGATCGAAAAACTTCTGCTTTTCATGGCCTTTATACTTCCAATGTGGCTGCCCAATATCATCCTTATATTCGACCGCAAGAAACCGGAAATAAAACAGCAGTTCGTTGGCTTTCTTTATGTAATGCTTCGGGTGATGGATTGCACATCAAAGCAGAAAAACTTTTGAGCTGTAATGCTCAGTTTTATGCCACAGAAGATTTTGATGTAGGCCCTTTCACTAAGCCTTTTAAACACACCCATGAATTAGAACCACGACCTTGGATTACACTCAATATCGATGACCAACAAATGGGAGTGGGAGGAGATGATAGCTGGGGTTCACACCCACACGATGTCTATAAGGTTTTTCCCAAAGAAATGACCTACTCCTTTATATTGACTCCGATCATCAAGAACGGAAAGCATACCTAGTAGCAAGATCTCTACCCAAACAAATAACGGAACGAAAACAAATAACAGAACGAAAATGAACCACGACTATACGATAAAAATTACAGATGTACCAGATGCTTTTGACTTGGAATTTGAAAAAATTTCGGAAATAGGAGATGTTGTTTGTTATAAGATGATATTGAAAAGTGAAGAAGCGGCAGAACTATCACCGATGACGATTCAATGGAAAATTCCTGCTCATAATATCAAAGGTGTTTGGAGTACCAATGCACTTCATGCCAAACGCTTAAAAGCAGATTGGGAAGGACCAACTGTTGTATCTAGAGTTTCCGTAGATGCACCAGTAGTGGCGGTCTATAGCCACACGGATGAAAATGTCATTAGCTTCGCTTGTGCAGACGTAATCAATACGGTAATCTTATCCGCACGCGTGCGAGAAGAAGATAATTTCCTTTACTGTCAGATTAAATTATTCTCCGAGGCAATGCCTTTGACAAAATATTATGAGACCCAAATTCTAGTGGATAGCTCCCAATACCATTTTTCTAAAGGTTTAAAAGGTATTTCCAAATGGTGGGCTTCCAATGATCATCTTAGACCTTTAGCAACTCCTCCTGCTGCGAAATTACCTTTATACTCCACCTGGTATGCTTATCACCAAGAGATGACCATCGAGGTTTTATTGGCAGAATGTAAAATTGCGAAAAAGATGGGTTGTGAATTGATCATTATTGATGATGGTTGGCAGACGATGGACAATAATCGAGGATATGATTATACCGGAGATTGGCAGGCGGAACGCTTTACAGAGATGAAAGCTTTTGTGGCCGCCGTTCACGCATTGGGAATGAAAGTTATGCTTTGGTATTCGGTTCCTTTTTGTGGCCCAAAATCAAAAGCCTTTCAAAAGTTTAAGGGGAAGTTTTTGACGGAAAACCATCGTTGGGCTCCCGTTTTTGACCCTCGTTATGCGGAGATTAGAAACTACTTGATTGATATCTACACCAGCGCTGCAAAAGATTGGAATTTGGATGGATTTAAACTTGATTTTATTGATGAGTTTAGAATTTATCCAGAGACCGAACTCAACATGGGTAATGGAAGAGATTATGCATCTGTCAATGAAGCCGTAGATTGTCTACTACAAGATGTAGCAGCTGCTTTACAGCAAGTAAAACCAGATATACTGATTGAGTTTCGTCAAAAATACATTGGCCCAGCCATGAGAAAATATGGCAATATGTTTCGAGCATTTGACGCCCCCAATGATAGCCTAAGTAATCGCATCCGGATTGCTGATGTCAAGATGCTTTGTGATACCACAGCAGTCCATTCTGATATGTTTACCTGGCATTATGAGGAGGCCGTAGAAATTGCAGCCTTACAGCTTTCCAATATTTTCTTTTCTGTTCCACAAATTTCAGTTCGCCTAGCAGAAATTCCTGATTCTCACAAAGCGATGATCGACTTTTATTTAAAGTATTGGCTCTCCAAAAAGGAAATCTTTATGGATGGACATTTTAAGGCGCATCGACCTTCTGCAAATTATCCGATTTTATCTGGCGAACTAGCAGGAAGCATTATTTATGGGGTTTATGACGAGCGGGTAGTGGAGGTGAATAAATCATATGCACATATTGATTTGATTAATGGAAAAGCTTCTACTGATTTGATTATAGACGCTTCGAT
This sequence comes from uncultured Saprospiraceae bacterium, assembly GCA_964419315.1. Taxonomy (GTDB): domain Bacteria; phylum Bacteroidota; class Bacteroidia; order Chitinophagales; family Saprospiraceae; genus CALLVY01. The sequence goes on from CAYQRA010000120.1 coordinate 5,927, forward strand.
AGATTTGGGAGAAGGGCAGATGAAAATCTACGATTGCCAAGGTCAAATCCTGATTGATCAAAAAACGAATCTAGGGATAGGCTTACATAAAATAAATGTCCCCATCTCGGGAATTGTCAGCATTGTATTTTGAATACAAGATTTCTTAGAAAACAAAACTTACTAAAATATAGGAGCAGTTGTTTTACAAACATACTCTGAAGTTGTTCTAATAAAACATACTCTAAATAAAAACCAAAGAATGAATCAAATCTCTAACATCGACCTCGGTATCATTGCCGCTTATTTCGCCTTCGTCTTAGGTATCGGATTTTGGATTGCCCGCAAGACGAAAGACAGTGAGGATCTTTTTTTAGGAGGAAGGACTTTTACTTATGGCCTCATTGGCTTATCGCTTTTTGCTTCCAATATATCTAGCGCAACCATCATCGGATTATCTGGTGCTGCCTATAGTACCGGAGTTGTTCAGTCGGTCTATGAATGGCTATCGGGAGTACCTTTGATTATTGCGGCCGTTGTTTTCGTTCCCCTTTATTTGCGATCTAGAATTACAACGATTCCTGAGTTTTTGGAAAAACGATTTGATCGGAGGTCTCAGGTGTTCTTTTCGGTCATGACTATCACAAGTAGTATCGTCATTGAAACGGCAGGGGGATTATACGCTGGTGCACTAGTTTTACAAACCTTTTTTCCAGATTTGGTCTTATGGCATGTAACCCTTGGCTTGGCGGTCGTAGCTGGAATTTATACGGCTTTTGGTGGACTAAAAGCGGTAGTTTATACCGATGCGATTCAGGCAATTATTCTCATCATTGGTTGTTCAGCTTTGACTTATATTTTATTTGGGCGTTTAGATTTTTCTTGGGACAAAGTCTTGGCGGCTGCTCCAGAAGGTCATTTTTCTATGATTCGTCCGATAGATGACGAGACCATGCCTTGGCCCGGTTTACTACTCGGAGTACCTTTTCTGGGATTCTGGTATTGGACCACCAATCAATACATCATTCAAAGAGTGCTAGGTGCTGTTGATATTAAGCATGCTCGTTGGGGGATGATTTTGGCTGGTTTTCTAAAAGTCATTCCATTATTTATCATGGTTATTCCAGGAGCAATGGCGATTAGTTTGTTCCCTGGGATTGAAAATCAGGATATGGTTTTTCCAACTATTGTTACCCAAGCCTTACCGGTAGGAATGGTAGGATTGGTTTTGGCTGGATTGATTTCAGCAATTATGTCTAGTGTGGATTCTACTTTGAATTCCGCTTCGACCTTAGTGGTTGTAGATTTTGTAAAACCAATGAATCCCGGAATCACAGAAGAAAAAATTACTTGGTATGGTCGAGGGACTACATTGATATTAATGATCGTAGCTGCTTTATGGGCACCCTATATTGCCAATTTCCAAGGACTTTGGGTTTACCTACAGCAAATGTTTTCTATTCTAGTACCACCGATTGCTGTTATTTTCTTAGTTGGTATTTTTTATAAAAGAGGGAATGGAGATGGAGCTTTTTGGACTTTGATTATTGGTACGCTTCTCGGAGTTGTTATTTTTGTAATGGGAGAAAATGATATGTGGCATTTCCATTATACCTCAAATGTAGGAATCATGGTTGGGGTAAGTACCATCGTATTTATCTTGGTGAGTAATTTGACTCCAGCACCTGATCCGGCAGAAGTCGCCAAATATACCTTTAGAAGAGAATTACTACAAGATGGTATGGACGGATTACCGTTTTATAAAGATTATCGCTTCCACATGGTGCTATTAGTGCTATTGATGTCTTACATCCTTTATGTTTTTTGGTAGGAAATAATTAAATCGTATTTGATAATAATTTAAAAGGGTCCTCTAAGATTTTAGAGGACTCTTTTTTGTGGATTCAAAGGGTTTGTTTACTTTTAGAAAAATTGGGTTCTAATGCCTCTAGAACAAAGAGAGGTTTTTGTGCCAACAAACAAAAATACCATGCCTGCAAATTTTAAAATAAACGGTCGTACCGTAGAAAACTTAGAAATCGATCCAAGGACTCCCTTGCTCTGGGTCATTCGAGATGAATTGAATCTAAAAGGAACTAAATATAGTTGTGGCAAATCACTTTGCGGAGCCTGTAGTGTCCACGTAGATGGCGAACTCGTGCGTTCTTGTTCCTTTCCGGTAGAATTGGCCGAGGGCACAGAGGTGACCACTATTGAAGGACTCAGTCCTGAGGAATCCGCATTGCATCCTGTCCAACAGGCATGGATAGAAGAAAACGTTTTACAATGTGGCTATTGCCAACCAGGTTTTATGATGGCTGCCGCCAAATTGCTAGAACAAAATCCCAATCCCAGCGATCAAGAAATCAAAGATGGCATTACCAATATCTGCCGTTGTGGGACGCAGCCCCGAATCATTAAAGCCATCAAGCGGGCGGCACAATTGAATCTTGCCAAAGAGACGACTCCTAAAACCAACATCCGATGAGTAAAACAGAAAATACCAAAAAGAAAAAATTCTCCAGAAGAAAGTTTTTTAAACGGACTGGAATCGTATTGGGGGGAACGGCAGTCCTGCTTTATTTTGGCCGACATAGAATTCGCAGAAGCATTGCAGGATTGGCAGCGAGTATGGATGCCCCTTCAGGAATAACGGACTTTTCTCCCAAGATCTGGTTTGATGTCAATGCTGATAATAAAATCGTCGTTCGTTCTTCTAAAGAAGAAATTGGCCAAGGTACTTTTACCGGCATTGCGATGTTGGTCGCGGAGGAATTGGAAGTCCCCGTCTCGGATGTGGATGTTGTTCCCGGTGGATTGGCAGGCCCGCCAGATATGGCCGGAACGGGTGGAAGTATGAGCATTGGCGGACTTTACATTCCCTTACGGGAAACCGCAGCCACTATGCGAGAAATGCTAAAAGAGGCCGCAGCCACTAAATTAAATATTGACCCCAAAACCGTAAAACTCAACAAAGGATATATCGGCAGCGGATCAAAAACCATCGCTCTGTCAGAGCTTACCCAAAATTGGACAGATTGGAAAATCCCCAAAGAAGTCAATATAAAAAAGCGCAGTGAATTTAAGGTGATCGGCCAAGCAACTCCTCGAATCGATCTTGTCCCGAAGGTGATGGGGAAAACGCCCTTTTGCATTGATCGAAGTATGCCTGATATGCTTTGTGGTGCGATCCTAAGAAGTCCCTATTTAGAAGGAAAACTAAAATCAGTAGATGCTTCTGAAGCAGAAGAAATGCCAGGAGTAGTCAAAGTGGTACAAGAGAAAGGTTGGGTTGGAATTGTTGCCGAGAAAAGATACCAAGCGGAAATGGCCCTGAAAAAAATAAAGGTGGAATGGGATAAAGGAAAAATGTGGCAGCAAGCAGATTTGGAAGCATTACATGAAGAAGGTAAAGTAGTTGGAGTAACGGTTGAGAAAGCAGGAAAAGCCGATGCGATGATTTCCGAACTGGAACCGAATGCTTTGACCGCTACCTATGAAGTACAATATTTGGCGCATGGTCAGATGGAGCCCATCGGTACGATTGCCCATTATCAAGAAGATAAAATTCACATCATTGCGAGTACGCAAGCAGTAGATCATGTGGCCAATGTCCTAAAAAAGGAATTTGGATTTTCAAAGAAAAATATGATCATCGAAACTTCTTTTGTGGGAGGTGGATTTGGAGGTCGTCACTATGTTTTTCACTTGCCGATAGATGCCCTTTATTTGTCTAAGGCGGTTGGAAAGCCCGTTCACCTTTTGAGAACTCGAGAAGAAGAATTTCAATCGGCTTATGTAAGACCTTATGGTCGGAATTTTATGGGCGCTGCCTTTGACCCCATTACCAAAAGCATCAAAGCTCTGCGGAATGTACAGGTTTCGGGAGATATGAATTTTAAAAATTATCCGGTTCCCGGTTTGATGAATCTCCTTGGTGCTGATTTTCTGGGAACAGGACATGGTTTACATTTGGAGTATGACATCCCTAATCGATTTACAAGAATTGAAAATGTAGAAACGCCGGTGAATACCAGTATCTGGCGGGGAGTGGGTTGCGTCCCCAATGGCTTTGCAAGAGAATGCTTTTTGGATGAGATTGCCCGTCGATTGAGTATAGACCCTTTTGATTTGCGCTTACGGCATTTGAACAATAGACAAGATTTGATGCACTTGAGAATGAATAGAGTGCTAGTGACTTTGCGGGAGGCCAGCAATTGGGATGCGCCTAAGGAGGAAGGTATTGGTCGAGGAATGGCCATCTTTGTCGATCGAAAAACTATTGCGGGGATGGTGGCAGAGGTAAAAATTGAAGAAGGGCGTTACAAAGTAACTAAAGTCACCCAAGTGTTGAATCCAGCCATTGCTATAAACCCTGCGAGTATTCGCAAGCAAGTAGAAGGTTGTATCATGATGGGGATTAGTTCGTCTATCACGGAAGAAGTGACGATCAAAGATAGTCAGATTCAACAAAGTAATTACCACAACTATAAAATGGCTTATGTGGCAGATACGCCGGAGATTGCCATCATCATCCAAGAAGATGGGGGAGCGGAGCGACCGTATGGAGTAGGAGAGCCTCCGATTGCGCCAGTGGCGCCTTCTATTGGGAATGCCATTTTCGATTTGACCGGAGCGCGCTTAAGGCGATTGCCTTTTGGGAAGGCGTGATGGCCTGCGGATATTAAATGAAATGAAAAATGAAATATCAAATAATCGAGAAAGCAATATATGGAGAAGCTGATTGCCTTCATTTTGGCGATAGATATGAAATGGGAATAATCATAAATGATCAATTGCCTGATTATTCTGGCATTGCTCTTGGGGAAGTAGTTTTTGAAAGCGAGGACCTTGAAATAGTAAAAGCAAAGAAAAGGCAATTCGAGATTAAAAGATTAAAGGTGGTAGGAATTAATCCTTTTTTTGATGACGATGAATTGGCCGATAAATTTTATACCTCCGAAAATTTTACCCAACTCAAAGAATTTTATGAAACGGAATTCGGCTTAGAATTAGTTAGAATAAACCATAATCAAATGGTTGTGAGAAATGATGATTTATACTTTCCCTCAGAAGCGAGTGAGGATCAAATGATGCGAATTATGAAATTGGTGGGACTTAGCTTTTTTGAGATAAAGCAAGAGGTTTAAAAGCCAAGGGATTTATTCTTTGCTTCCTTCTGAAAAAAAACAGCTACAAAAAAGGCACTATGAAGTCGATGAATAGTATTATTGTTTTTATCGGTTTTTTGTTACTCTTCGAATGTTGTATTGGAAATACTTCTCAAAAAGGGCGTGATTTAGATTTAGTTATGGAAACGGAATTTGCTTATAAATTTGAGAAGAGAAAGGTTCTAAATTTTGTTGATACTTCTAATCTAAATGGACTTAGCAATTCAAAAATAGTTGTTAAAACGCTAAAACAAGATAGAAGTATTAAACCTAGTTTGGATGCAGAGCGTTATCTGGCGAATTATTTGTTCAGAGCAATACTAGGGGATAAATTGAATCTTGAAATTGATGGAAGAGAAATAAGTAAAGCGGAAATTCAGCAACAGGGATTTTTATACCATAGCGATACTACCATTATTGATGGAGATTTTGAAACAGGTTATGTCATTAGTTCTAATGAAATATGGGAAGAATGGAACCACTATCGGATTAAGCAAGTCTGGCATTTTGATGCAGAGCGTAATCAATTAATTTGCTCTGTTGCGGAAATCACTCCAGCTTTTTATAATAAAAATGGAAAGCTACTTAGTGATTTTTCCATACCGATTGCTCAGGAAAATAATAATCAATGCTCGGTAAAAGACATCTTAAATAACAAGGATAATATTTGGATCAAAGAAACAAGTAATCTTGTTACTTTGAAGAAGGAATATACCTCTTTTCAGGATAAGGCATTAATCAAAAAGATATTTTGGGAGAATGTAAAGGAAGGGAAAACCAATGTTTTTCACAAGGATCGAAAGGGAAATATTCGACCATTCGAAATGGGATTATTAGAGACTCCAATAATAGATACCATTATAACATTTGATCCAACTACCTATGAGGAAAAGATGACAATATTTAAGTATCCAATCCTAAAGTACAAAGATATCCTTGCTTATAATATAGAACAAGTTTGGTATTTTGATTATAAAGATTCCAAGTTGAAATGCCAATTGATGGGGGTG
>CAYQRA010000121.1:0-12071 GCA_964419315.1 uncultured Saprospiraceae bacterium
GTCTTGATTCCCAAGCACTTATCATTAATTTCATCACGACTTTTTAAACAACTTCTATTTTTTATAAGGGAAGGATCAAAAATTTCTTCGAACTGCTTAACTAAAATTTAAAATTAGATTCCAAGAAAAGAAATTTGGATGAAAAAATGTTTCTGCTGTCCTATAAAATTCGTATCATCACGAGTAGGATTTTAGGAGCCTACTGTTTTCAGAAATATAGAGCTTTCTTTATCTATTTTTATAAAAAAAGGTACTAATAATAAACCAAATCAAAGTAAAAAAATGAAAAGATTAGAAGGACAGATTGCGATTGTGACTGGAGGAGCCAGAGGTATTGGAGAAGGTATTTGTAAGGTGTTTTGTGAAGAAGGAGCAATGGTTGCGCTATGGGATGTCCTCGATACCGGACAAGAGACTGCCGATAAAATTGCAGCAGCAGGAGGAAAAATATTTTTCCAAAAAATAGACATTACCGATCGGGCGATGGTACAAAATGCGGTTGATGGGATCATTAGAGATCATGGTAAAATTGATATCCTTATCAATAATGCTGGCGTTATTCGCGATCGCTCTTTTATGAAGATGAATCAGCAAGAATGGGATGTGGTCGTCAATGTAAATATCAATAGCCTGTTTGTGACCACCAAAGCAGTCTTGCCGCATATGAAGGAAGCTGGTTATGGACGGATCATCTCCGCTTCTTCGGTCAATGCAATGGCGGGCGCTTTTGGACAAACCAATTATGCGGCTTCCAAAGCGGCTATTCAGGGCTTTACCCGCTCTTTGTGTAAAGAAGTTGGAAAGTATGGAATCACGGTCAATTGTATTGCACCTGGTTTTGTAAAGTCGGAGATGTCGGATAGTATGCCGCCCGAAGTCATTGCCGCCGGAATCAAAATGATTCCTGTTGGTCGTATTGGAACTCCTGAGGACATGGGACATGCCTATTTGTTTTTGGCTTCGAAAGAAGCGGGTTTTGTAAGTGGAATCACTTTGCACGCCAATGGCGGTGCTTATCCTGTTTAAAAACCCAAAAAAATAAAATCAAAATGGCAGAACAAGAAATAACCAATACTCCCTACGCGACTACTTTCCAATATTTGCGAGATATGAAAAAATCGGTAGGGAAGGAACTTGGACTCAGCGACTGGATAGAGATGACCCAAGCACGCATTGATGCTTTTGCAGGAGCGACCGAAGATCATCAGTGGATTCATATTGATCCTGAAAAATCAAAACTCCATTCCCCGTACAAACAAACCATTGCTCATGGTTTTTTGGTTTTATCTCTAGCATCAAAATTTACCTATGATTGTTATCAAGTGGAGGATGTAACGATGGGGGTCAATTATGGTTTGAACAAAGTCCGTTTTCCCAATGCGACTCGATCAGGTGCGCTGCTCCGTGGGAGAGTTTCTTTGCTGCATTATGAAGAAAAACCAGGAGGCGCTCGGATTATTCTCCAAGTGGTTTTTGAAATACAGGGAGAAGAAAAGCCTGCCTGTGTCGCCGAATTTATTGGTCAAGCGTATGCGCCGGAAGTGGAGTAAATGAGGTCTAGTTGCTGGATGATTTTGTGAAAATATTTAATAGTAGGCATTTCTTAAAGCGCTGTTAAAAACCAATAAAGTGGAATTTTTGCTAACGTTTTCTGATTTAGAGAGATAAACCTTTAAAGATAGTAGTCAAAATATATATCTACTTGGAATGATAATGGTATTACTGCTATTTTAAAAAACTATTTAACCACGAAAACAAACACAAAATGAATCCATTTCCAATCTTAAATTGGTCTGTCGAGGCCATTTTTATCGCTTTTGGTATTGTCGTCATTATTGCTATTCTAGCTTATGCGACTTATTTGCTTTCTCAACTTTTTACCCCTCTTATTCAATTTTTGAATGCTAATATAACCGCATTTAAAGCTAAGCAAGAACTGCGAGCTAAGCAAAAGGAGTGGTTTGCTAAATATGCAAATGTAAGATTGAGAGACGGGACAAAAGGCAGAACGGTTACCTTGAATCGTTTTATTATTGATGCCATTGATTCGAATCTTCCTAAAAATATTGCGGCTAGAACGGAACAGCGTCTTAAGTACGAATCGCTAGCCAAAAATCAAAATTTGGGGAATACTACCAAAATGCTTGTTGGTAATGAAGCGACAGAAGAAAACTGTTCTAATTCTCTCCAAGCATATGATTTAGCGAGTTTGATGTCAGAAGAGCAGGCTTATGAAAATTATTCAAATTCCCTTGGAATAGGACTAGGAGGTCTTTGTATTTGTGGGAGTGGTTATTGTTTTTGGGAAGAGTCCATTTTCACACAGTTTATTGTAGATGTTTCTAGATGGAAATTCAAAAGCGTCGAAATTTTTAAAGACGGACAATTAATTTCTGAAAGTCTCACTGTTGAAGTAGATCCGGCTTCGTTTGCTGGCGGTTCCCATGTATCCCCAGACGGAACTTACCTTTTGGTAAGGATGGATCCTACGGCGGCATTATTAAGTCTTGGACCAGGCGATATGGTGAAGGTCATATTTAAATGGTGTGATTTAGACGGAACCAAACGTTGTGCAATAATCTATAATGAAATCCCTGCTGATAATTCTGAAAACACTACAAGTAGGATCGTGACTCCTCAAGCCGGACAAAATGGAGCCCATCCTGTTTTGGATAAGAAAAGTTAACCCGTTCTTTTTATAAACTATAATCCCAAATAACCCATAACCGATTTTTTCAGTATCTTAACAAGGTGAGGTCTCATGACCTTCACCTTGTTTTGGTTTTAGACGTTTTGATAATCATGAAAAATGAAAATACAGCTCTGGAAATATTGGATACTGACCTTTCTTTTTTTTAACGCTTCTTCTTCACTATTGGCTCAATGTGCTTCTGAAGATAGTCTATCCATATTTCACTATTATTTTTCACAAGCTAGACATTTTATCCTTTCTGATCCACAAAAATCCATAGATTACTGTGATTCGATCATTAGCACAGGGCAAAAGCAAGGTTGTCCGGTACAAGCATTAGAAGGATTGCTCTTTAAAATAGAATCTATAATGGTGCTTGGAGATTTTAGTAGGATGAAAGAAAATCTAATTTTATTGGAAGAGCGTATTCTAAATTCAGAGATCAAGGATGCCGATAAAATTCGAAACTTAAAAGTACGCGGTAAAGAGAATTGGGCTTTTTATTATCGAGAAATTGGCAAGCAAAACAAGTGCCTGAAAATTCTAGATGGCTTGATTAAGTATTTGGATACACTTCCGAATCTAAATCAACAAGATTCCTTGGAACTTCGAAAAAACTATGTGATTGCTGGATCCATTTATAGATTGAAAGGCGATCATGAGAAGGCACTTAGTTATTTTTTAGAAGGGCGTCAGTTAAATAATCAACCAAGAGTTTATGCTTCTTATATTGCTGCTTTATACGCTGCAAAAAAAGATTACGAAACAGCAAAAATATACTACCGAGAATATTTTTTACCCAATAAAAATATAAAAAGAAATAAAAACCTTTTTAGTAATGCTTGCCGGGGAATGGCTAATGTTTATGTGCAAGAAAATCGTCCAGATAGTGCCCTGTTTTATTTGCAGGAATCTCTAAAATTTATCAAACCAGCAGCTCATAATTATTATCGCACTTTCTACTTGATGGGAGAGGTTTATTTGACAATTGGAGATTATCCATTAGCTAGAAAATGTTTTAATATTGCTTTGGAGAAAATGGAAAATTCGCTGTCCAGTGGAAAAGAACATTTGAATGCTCCCATTCATCAAGGAATAGGAGAAACGCACCTACAAGAAGGAAAATTAGAAGAAGCATTGGGCTTCTTCCAGTTGGCCATGATTAACCTCGTTCCTGGGTTTGATGAAATAGATATTCATCAAAATCCGCCACTGGATAATCCCAATATCTATAGAGAATTATTAGGTGCTTTTGAAAAAAAAATCAATGCACTTTACCAGTTACAGCAAAAAGACCCTACTGCTTTTCAAAACATCACCTTCGAAACGACACTAGAAGCCATCGCTCTCATTGATAGCATTCGCCTAGATTATTTTGGAGAAGAAGACAAGCAGTTTTTATTGGCACAAAGCTATTCCATTTTTGAAAAAGCGATTGATTTGGCGGTCACCAGGGGAGCCTATAAAGAAGCCTTTGAATTATCTGAGAAAAGCAAGGCCTTGGTCCTCTATGATGCCATGAAGATAAAAAGAGCTCAAGCGCTTACGGCTTTGAAGGATGACTTATTGATTGAAAAAAAACAGATTGAAAAGCAATTGATGAAATGGCAGCAAGCTTTACAAAGAGCAAAGAATAAGGAGGATGAAAAAAGCATACAAGACGCGCAGTTACAGGTTTTTAAGGCCAAGAAATCTTTTGCAGCGGTATTGACGAAAATGAAAAAAAATCCTGCCTTTAAAACTGCTTTTCAAGAAATTAGCATTGCGGATCTGGTTCAAAGTGCTCAGGAAAAATTAGCTCGGAATCAGGTTTTACTAGAGTTTTTTAAAGGTGAAAAATACCTTTACGCCTTTTTGATTCGTGGCGAAAAAAACGCCATTGAAGTACAAAGGATTGAATGGACGGATGACCTAGAAAATAGTATTGTACAATTCAATGCCCTCATCAAACAAGACGATCGGGCCTCAGAAATACGCTATGAAGAGGAAGCGCAATTCCTCTATAAAAAGCTATTAGCTCCCTCCCTAGGAACACAGTTGCCCAAAAGTTTGATTTTGATTCCCGATGGTATTTTGGCTTACTTGCCTTTTGCCGCTCTGATCACCGAGGAGGTTAAAAAAGAAGATGCTCGCAAGTTCAAAAACCACGCTTATCTGGGCAAACAAGTCGCCCTTTGTCAATGGTTTTCTGTGGCTGCTTCTACGCTAAGCGAATACGCAGAACCTAATAAAAAGTGGAACACGGATTTACTCGCTTACGCTCCCTCTTTTCTACCGCTAGATTCTAAAGATGTTTCCCTAGAAAGAAGCTCCGAAGATGGCGCTTTTTCACCTCTACTATTCAACAAGCAAGAAATTAATTTCATCGCTGAAAATATAAAATCCAGTACCTTAATGGTCGATTCACAGGCCAATAAGAAACACTTTTTAAGGAATGGTCCCAACAGTCGAATATTGCATTTTGCTACGCATGGCAAGGTGGATACGGAACAGCCCAAACGATCTTATATTGCTTTTTCTAACTTAGTAGATACAGTGTTTCAATTAGGACTTAATGAATTGTATCACATGAATCTAAGTGCCGAAATGGTGGTGCTCAGTGCTTGCGAAACGGGGCTCGGGAAAATCGTAAAAGGGGAAGGGACGCTTAGTATCGCAAGGGGTTTTATTTACGCCGGAGCGAGAAGTGTGTTGACCACACTTTGGAGTACCAATGACCAGACTACTTGTGATTTGATGAAACAGTTTTACGAGGAGCTTGGGAGTGGATATGCCAAAGATGAAGCTTTGCGTTTAGCGGTCAATCATTATCTAAAAGATTTGGCACCGGTTCATAAACAAGCACATCCTCGATATTGGGCGGCCTTTACGGCTATCGGAGATATGGAGGAGATAAATTTGGGAACCGATAATCATTTAAAATGGGCTTTGCTCATTTTGGCGCTGTGCTTATTTTTTGGATGTTTGTATTTTAGAGGTTCAAAGAAATCTCGTTTAGTCCAATAAGGCGATTAGTTCTTTTACTCTAGTTTGATAGGCTTCTTCTGGCTTATCCTGTAGGAAGTTTTTTAGTTCTTGTAAAAGTTGAGATTTGGCTTTGGGGCTAGGAGTGTTCTGATACAGTACGGCCTGAGAGAGTAGGGCGGTCCAAGTAGCATTCTCTTGGTCGAATTCGAGATAGGCTTCTGGCGTTTTGATAGATTGAATACTCGAAAAAGTTTGTAGTGCTTCCTCGTGTTTTTGACTTTTGTAGAAGGCATGTTGTTGGAGGAAAAGTGCTTTTAAGTAAATCGTATCCGTTGATTCTATGGTGTTTAATTGAGCGATACAAGCTTCGTATTTTTGTAGATCAAAATTCGATCTGGCAATGGTATAATTGCTTTGGGCAGAAGTTGCTTGACTTCTGTTGGTTGCTGAGATTAAAGGGAGATATTGTGCTTCGGCAAACTCAACAAGTGTTGGCTGGCTTTGGAAAGTTTGGTAAAGGATTCCAAACAAGCCGATGAGGACTAAGGCGGCTACTGCTCTTTTTAGCATGGGCATAAGAGAAAACGTTTTTTCCTCAGGAACCTCAAGTGCCGGAAGTGATTTATTCCATTCTTTTACCTGCTCCGCAAAATTTTCTCTTTTGATATTTTTCAATCCCTGAAAAATACTGCGGTAATCTTCCACTTCTTTTTTCAAGTCCGCATCCTCTTGTATCTTTTTTTGAAAGGCTACCGTTTCCTGCGGATCTAATTTTCCATTTAAAAAAAGTTGTATTTTTTCTACGTTACTCATCGGTTTTGATATTCTAAAATTGTTATACAACAATTTCTATTTCTTAAAAAAGTTTCGCAATTTTTCGAGGCATTTAAACCTTCTTTGGCGGACTGCTCCCGTACTAGGAATGTCCATTTTTGCTGCGATGGCATCATCTGCATTTTCCTCCAGATAAGTCAGTCGGATCAATCGTTGACAATCCGGACCTAATTGTAGGAGGAGTTTTTTAATTTTTGCAGCTAATGCCGCTTGTTGGTATTGGTCGTCTACCGTTGGGGTTTGGGAAGCAGTAGGAATTAAATCCAACTTATCCATGCTTGTTTCCTTATTCCGTTTTTTTTGCTCAAAGAGTTGGAGCATAAAGTTTTTTCCAATGCCAATCAAATAAGATTTGAGGCTACTTCTAAGGGGGGCTAATAATTTTTGCTCTCTAATGTTAATATAAAATTGCGTAAAAGCGGCGGTGTAAATATCCGAAACCTCTTCTGGGCTTAAGTCTTTGCGTTTTAAAAAATAAGGACCAAAAGATTTCCAATAAGTTTGGTGCAATTCTTTGAAAAGGCTTTGGTCTCCTGCCCTTAGTTTTATCAATAAACGTTCGTCTGTTGAATACTTACTGTCCATTAATCAAGTTGGATTTGATCTTGTTAGTTGTTTTCGCTAAAATCTTTTTAAAGTTAGAAAAAATAACAGAAAACCCTACTTAAGTAGGGGATGTCTACCATTTTTAATCCGCAAAATGAATAAAGCTATTTTAGAGAAGTCCGCAAAAAAGAGTGATCCATCATTTTTTTTCAAATAAAATCCTAAAAAGGCTAACAACTTGAAAAAAGCAAGGATAAAGGAATAGATACTTGGATAGGGAATCTCTGTTTTTTATCCAAGGCCCCTAAAACCTCCACTATTTCTTTCCTTATTCTTGGCGTTTTGCCAAGCTAAGCAAAGAAATGGTCAGTAAGATTCTTTCAGTTCAGCGAATGCTTTTTTGGATTTGCCGAGCTGGAAGAACTTTTTTACAAATCTAATAAACCCGATTCTCTTTATTAAGAAAAGGGCCTCTGTAATATTTTCTCCAGTTAGAGCGCATTTTAATTCTTAGCATGCTTGTCTTTCTTAGCAGCTAGGCTTAGGAATTTATGGTCCAATGCAAAGGATCTGACTTCCTTGCAAAAGGATTTTTTTACCAAAAGTTATACTAATGAACAAACATCGGAGAACACTAGCCTGGGATAAACGCCAGGAAGCCAATCAACTGGCTAATCAGAGAGAACATCCTCGTCATCTTTCCAATGGAGACGAGCGTAAATTTGTCGACCCAGCGACCAATGAGCAGACCTATATCATGAGCTTTACCAAAGGCTTACCTCATGATATTGTTTCGGGATTAATCATTGATCCGAAGCATTTCAACGACTTCGTCAGAGCGATAGATAGTGGTGATCCCAGAGATTTTCGAGATGTTCCACTAGGAGCTGTTGGAAATAAGGGAAATTACAAATGTGCCAACCAAGATTTTAAATGGCAATCGGAAAAAGCCCTTAATCCAGAGAGAAATAGTGATGGTGATGTTATTTACATCAAAGATAATCCAGCAGATGTTACAGAAATAACTGGTGTGCGAGGAAATCCAGTCAACGTCAGAGCTTGGGAAAGTCAAAGTGCAGGATTGGCTTTTGAATTGGAAGGACCAGATGCTCAAGCGGTAACCATGCCTCCCGCTCCGGCATTAGGCTCACCAGAGTTAACTGCGGAGATCGGAGAGGTTTATGTGCAAGCACTTTTAAGAGATGTTCCTTTCCATGCTTTTTCTGCTGGTGTCATGGGATTAAAAGGAACTCCTGATCCCTCTAAAGTTTCGAATCAAACTTATCTAAATGGATTACAAAGTAAAATAGCGGATGTCGAAAAGGTGAATACCTTGACTGAAAAATTAACAGACCTGGATTGGTTTAGTAATAAAGATTTAAAGTTATCTTATGTAGAAGAATCGCGAAGAAAAAATAGACAAAATCCTAGGCCAGTTAATGCTTTTAGAGGGATTACAAAAGGAGATGATATTGGACCTTATTTATCCCAGTTTTTATTGGTTGGGAATACCGGAATAAATGGCAACGATAAGGAAAGAGCTGCGGCGAAGGGTTTGATTTCTTATGGTGCCATCTCGGTAGATCAAAAAGTACGAACGGCTGTTCCCGGTACGGATTACATGACCAATTGGCATGAGTGGATGGATGTACAAAGAGGAGCTGATTTGCGAGGGAAAGAAGCATATGTTAAAGAGGAAACGGAGACACTCAAAAAGCGCAGATTTATTCATACGCCAAGAGATTTGGCGACCTATGTACACTATGATGCTTTATACGAAGCTTACCTCAATGCCTGTCTGACTTTACTAGGAATGGGCATGCCCTTTGATCCCGGAATTCCATTTCAATCTCCAGATAATATTGATCACCAACAAGGCTTTGCTCATTTTGGTGGGCCACATATTTTATCCTTGGTAACCGAAGTCGCCACCAGAGCTTTAAAAGCTGTTCGTTTCCAAAAATACAATGTGCATCGCAGATGCCGACCAGAGGTATTGGCTGCGAGAATTCATAAAGCAGAAGATTTGATAAATATTGCACCAGCGTTTTTGGAGATGAAAGAGGTGCTAGATAAACATCAAACCGATAGTATTTTGGCCAACATAAAAGCGCATAATGCAGGATTTGCGGTGGATCCAATTTACCCTAAACCTAATAATGGTAACCCCGCGGAGGGAACCTATTTATTGCCAATGGCTTTTTGTGAAGGTTCCCCAATGCACCCGGCTTATGGCGCAGGCCATGCCACCGTTGCGGGAGCTTGTGTGACTATTTTAAAAGCCTTTTTTGATCACTCCAAGTTTTTAAACATTGTTCCCTTTACGGATTTTAACGACCTTTCCGCAGATATTAGAGGTGTTTTTGGCAAAGCGGAGCCCGACGTAAATACGGATAGGTATACTTCTGCCAATCTTGCCTATGTTTCTATAAAAGATGGTACTCAATTGGAAGTGATTCCGGTACTGGATGAAAACAATAAACCTGCTCGCCTCACGGTAGAAGGAGAACTCAATAAATTGGCTTCTAATATTTCCATTGGCCGAAATTGGGCCGGGGTTCATTATTTCTCCGATTACTACGAATCCATTTTGATGGGGGAAGAGATTGCTCTGGGAATTTTGGAAGAGCAGAAACTAATGTTTGGCGAAAACTTTTCGATGACAGTGCCACTCTTTAATGGAGATTCGTATCGAATATGATGGAAGCTAAATGATTTTATGGTAGCGGTAGGTAACTGAATGATTTAAAAAAAACCTACTTACCTCTGTTATAACATTTTGCTTTTAGACAAAAAAATCAGATTCTTTCTGTTCAGCAAATCCTATTTTGGCTTGGTTGAATAGAAAGAATTTTTTTTATAGAACTATACCTCGACTAATTTATTGCGCACTGCAAAAATCACCAATCCCGCAGTATTGCGTACCCCCGTTTTTTCCATCAAGTTTTTTCGATGACCTTCTACCGTTCTGGCGCTGATAAATAATTGTTGGCCGATTTCGACGGTCGTCATTTCTTGACAAATCAATTGTAGGATTTCCATTTCCCGAGCCGTGAGATTGAGAGGAGAAGCCCCTCTATTGGAAAAAGAGGGCGGAGAGTTCTCTTTGTTTTTCAAACCTTTGACCAAGGCTTGGGCCACATAATCATTGAAGTATAAATCTTTTTTATAGACAGACTCTATCGCTTTTTTGAGAACGTCAGGCTCTTCATTTTTTAGTAAATACCCATTGGCTCCGATTTCCATAACATGAGAAATCAAACGTTCGTCGTCGTACATGGTGAGTAGAATGATCTTGATATTGGGAAAATCAGCTTTGATTTTTTTCGTCACTTCAATGCCGTCGAGGCCTGGCATTTTCATGTCTAATAAAATCACATCAGGTACGGACTGTGGGATTTGCCTCAAGAGGTCTTCACCATTGGTGGCTTCTAGTATGATTTCTATATTTTCAAAATCACTAATAATGTATTTTAGTCCTCTTAGGAAAAGGACTTGGTCATCACAGATGGCTAATTTGATCATTTTTTTCGGGGGTTATTCTTAACTCTAAACTACCAAAAAAACCGTTGTTTTTTTCAGATTGTAGAGTGAATTTAGTTTTTAATACTTCTGCGCGTGCTTGAATACCACGGAGTCCCAATCCATTTTGGAGGTGGGGATTGTTTTTCCATTCTTGTAGATCAAAACCTTTTCCATTGTCTTGGTAGGTGAGCTTGAGCATAGATTCAATAATGTGAATTTGGATGTTTATCTCGCTCGCTTCTGCATACTTAAGCGTATTATTGGTCAGTTCCTGAACAATTCGATAAAGCGCAAATTCTTGTTGAACATCAAATCTTTTTTCTTGAGTATATTGAAATTTCATTTCTAATTCTCCGAGGTCATTGATGCGTTTGCATAAATCTTCTGTCGCAGCGATTAAGCCAAAACGTTCGAGACTAGTCGGCAATAAATTGCGGGTGATATTGCGAATATTATCGATGGTTTCGTCGATAAGCCCACCGGTCTCTTGTCTGATGAATCCTATGTCATTGGTCATTTTTCCGTCTGTAGGAAGTCGATTGATATACATTCGACTCGCAGAAAGCAGAGCGCCAATTCCATCATGTAAATTTTGAGCGATCCTTTTCCGTTCGGCTTCTTGTGCTTGGATAAAAGATTCTAATAAGGCCCTTTGATGATCGAGTTGCATTGCTCTGATGTTTTCTTGTTGAGCGAATAAACGCCTTTGGTAGATTACGAAAAAGAGGATGATGGCGAGGGCTAAAACCAACATACCAATGATTCCAAAAAAAACCATGAGTGCTACACTGTCTTCGGTGGCTTGATCCATAGAGCTATCGCATAAAAAAGATAAAGTGAAATATTAAGTATGGCATGTATTCCCCAGAAAGTAAAACTTAATTTTACAGAAGGTTGGAAATAATTGCTAAAGATGAAGATAAAAAAACTAGCAGAAAAATAGATCAATAAACCGATTGATAACCAAAAGAGCGGTTCGGATTCTAAGTTTTTAATTTTTACTTCCTTAAGTGTTTTGTAAAAATAAGCCAAGGTAAAAAAGATGATCAATAAGCTGGAGATGGCGCGGCTCTTATTATTGAATTGCAAAAGGGATTCAAAGAAAAAACTATTGATCAATGCACCGCAAATGAAAATAATCAAAAGGCTATTGAAAAAAGGAGCAGGAAGAATATCAGATAATTCTTTTTGATAAATTTTGCACAGCAAAAGAAATTCTATCAAAGGAAAGAAGTGAGAGATAAACATATTATTGGCCTCAAAGAAAGTTGCAATCAATAAGGCTGCGATCTCTGTCGTAAAAGCAAAAATAACCAAAGCCAATAAGAGCCTTTGAGCAGGCGTTATTCGGTGTCGATTAAATAGACCGATAAGTATGGGGAGGACTCCAATGAAAACAGAAACCTGAGCTAATAAAAAAGAAGTTTTTGCTCCCATTATGAGGGTTTTATTTAGAAGTTGTTTAAAAAGTCGTGATGAACTTATTGATAAGTGCTTGGCAATCAAG
>CAYQRA010000122.1:0-8416 GCA_964419315.1 uncultured Saprospiraceae bacterium
TCTAAATCTAAAAAGAGACCATCAAAATTGAAAGTTAATTATTTTACAATGTACTTAAGAGGAACTCGCATTTTTCTTTGCTTGCTCCAAACCGCTTCTTAGAACGAGAATAATATTATTTCCAGTAAATCCTGATTTTGTTTAAAAGAGCATCTATCGCCAAATTATTTCCATTCCTCAATTGGTTGCCAATGGTCAACCGTCAGAGTTTGGTAGCAGACCTTATTGCCGGAATTACTGGAGCCGTGATCGTCCTTCCACAAGGCGTAGCTTTTGCTATGATCGCTGGGATGCCGCCTATCTATGGATTATATACAGCAATGATCACCCCCGTTATCGCCGCTCTTTTCGGTTCTTCTTGGCATTTGATTTCTGGTCCGACAACCGCGATTTCTATTGTTGTCTTTGCCGCAATCAGTCAATTTGCAGAACCCGGCAGCGCAGATTTTATCCGCCTTGCTTTGACGATGACACTAATGGCAGGTTTGATCCAATTGGTGATGGGATTGGCGCGGATGGGAACCCTCGTCAATTTTGTTTCTCATACTGTTATCGTAGGATTTACAGCAGGGGCGGGTTTATTGATTGCAGTCAAACAATTAAAATATGTATTGGGTCTTGAAGTGGGGGCTGGCAGTTCGTTTACCGAAACATTAGTAGAAATATCTGGCCAACTAGGAGCCATTAATTGGATGGTTTTTGTGGTAGCGATCAGTACCTTGCTGGTAGCTTTACTGTCAAAAAAAATATCTCCCCGTATTCCTTACATGATCGTAGCAATGGTTGTCGGAAGTCTCGTGGCGATTAAGCTTGGTGGAGCCCGTGTAGGTATCGAAACCATTGGAGAAATGCCTTCTGGTTTGCCTCCTTTTTCTGTTCCTGATTTTAGCCAGACGACGCTTCGTCAATTGTTTCCCAATGCTTTTGCCGTCGCTTTACTAGGCCTCATTGAAGCCGTCGCTATCGCTCGCGCAATTGGTACCAAAACACATCAAAGAATCGACGGCAACCAAGAATTTGTCGGACAGGGTTTGTCGAATATTGTTGGTAGCTTTTTTTCCAGTTATGCAGGTTCAGGATCTTTTACCCGTTCCGGAATCAATCATCAGGCAGGAGCGGTAACACCGATGGCGGCTATTTTTGCCGCGATTATTCTGGTTTTGATCTTATTATTTGTTGCCCCTTGGACCGCCTATTTACCGATACCGGCAATGGGTGGAATAATCCTTTTAGTCGCTTATAATCTAATTGATTTTCATCACATTTCGACGATACTAAAATCCAGCAAGAGAGAATCCGCAGTTTTGTTGGTGACGATGCTGTCTACCTTGTTTCTTGATTTGGAATTTGCGATTTATATCGGTATTTTATTATCGCTCTTTTTCTATTTGGAAAAAACTTCAAAGCCACATATAGCAGTGATGTCTCCAGACCCTGGGAAAATGAGGCGACGGTTTACTTATATAATCAGAAATGAAGAATTAAAACAGTGTCCACAACTTAAAATTGCGAGGATCGATGGGTCGATTTATTTTGGAGCGATTGATCACATCTCCGCCTTTTTTAGCGAACTTTATGAGGGGGAAGAAAAGAATGTTTTAGTCGTTTGCAATGGCGTTAATTTTATTGATTTGGCAGGTGCCGAATGGTTGGCTATTGAGGCAGCTCGTTGGAAAGAAAAAGGAGGGACTTTATATTTCAGTGGCCTGAAAAGAGTCTCCCAAGATATATTGATCAGTGGCGGATTTAAGGAAAATATAGGAAAAGAACTTTTCTTTAGATCAAAAAAAGAGGCAGTAGCGGCCATCTATAAAAACTTAGATAAAGAAATTTGTAAAACTTGTACGGCACGAATATTTTTAGAATGTGAGGGCTAATATGGATTAGGTTGTGCAAGTTGGTATTTCCAATACCACAAGCTACGGACTTATTTTTAATCGTCACTAAATCCAAACTCAAGGTATATGAAAGAGAAAAAACAGGTTTATACCTGGAGCCTCCTTTTTCTGATGATTGTTTTACTCACACAAAGTAATCTCTTGTTTGAGTTTTCTTCCTTGCCTTGGTTGCTGGGATTTCCGAAGTGGTTATGGCTGATGATTGGTATACATCTCGTCTTTGTTGGCAGTCTTTATTTTTTCACCAAAAATTTTAAAGACGATTAAAAAGACACCATGATTTACCTCATCCTAAGTCTATATTTAGTATTTACTTTTTGGGGAAGTTTGATTGGCTTTCGACCCAAGAATAACACCCCCGAATCCTATTTTTTGGCCAATCGAGGACTCCAAACCCTCGCCTTGTTTTTTACCATTCTAGCGACCAATTTTAGTGCTTTCTTTTTTTTAGGTTT
Organism: uncultured Saprospiraceae bacterium; assembly: GCA_964419315.1. Classification (GTDB taxonomy): domain Bacteria; phylum Bacteroidota; class Bacteroidia; order Chitinophagales; family Saprospiraceae; genus CALLVY01. Next base: position 2,354 of record CAYQRA010000122.1, read on the forward strand.
CGCGGGAGAAGCTTATCGCATTGGTTATGCCCATTATACCATCATGGCTTTGGGGACTGGCTTGGCTGGATTATCTATTTATCTGATTGGTTCGAAAGCTTGGCAGTGGGGCAAAGAAAGGGGCTACATTACGCCTGCAGAATTGGTCTTTGATCGCACCGGAAGCCGGGCTTTGGCTTATCTGTTTGCAGGAGTGATGGTGATTTTTACCATGCCTTATCTGGCGCTTCAGATCATTGGCGGTGGTTATATTCTTGAGAATCTAACGAACGGAGAGGTGCCTTATCACTTAGGTATTGTATTGCTTACTGTTTTTACCATTGCTTATGTTTTACTGGGAGGAATGGCGAGTGTGGCCAAGACGGATTTGAAACAAGGAATCCTTATGATTATTTTTATGTTATTGGCAGTAGCCGTAGTGAGTATCCAACTAGGAGGAATTCGTAGCGCCAATGAATTGGTTTTTAATCTCGAACCCAGCCTTTTTGCTATAGAAGGAAAGGATGGATATTATACTCCGCAGAAATGGTTTAGCTTACTGTTTTTTTGGTTTTTTTGTGTACCAATGTTTCCGCAATTGTTTATTCGTTTTTATGTTGCCAGTGATTTGACACATTTGAAAAAGACCGTCGTACTATATGCTTTGATTCCGGTAGTGATTTCTATTCTACCCGTAATTATTGGGGTCTTAGGACATCTTTCTTTTCCCGGATTAGAAGGCAAAGCTGCGGATCAAATTCTCCCCATGATGCTGCTCGAACACAGTACGGATTGGTTTGCAGCTTTGGTGATGACGGGAGCTTTGGCGGCCTTTATGTCTACGCTAGATTCTCAATTATTGGCCTTAAGTACTATTCTTACCCGAGACTTTTACTTGCCCATTACCAAAGCAAAAGTTTCTTTTCAAAAGGAGGTGGCGATTGGACGAATCTTTGTAGGGATATTAGCATTACTTGGTTTGCTTTTGGCGATCGACCCATTTGATACCATTTTTGATATGGGAAAAATTGCCTTTGCTGGCTTAGCAATTTTATTTCCAGTGAGCATTGCGCTTACGCGCTTTGGCGGCCTTGATCCAAACTATGGTATCTGTTCCATCATGGTTGGACTGATCGCTTTGCTAGGATTTTATTATCAATATTTACCAGCCTCTTGGTTGATGGGCTTTGAGTCTTATGTGATCATATTGGCGGTCTGTTTTTTGATCATTTTTGTCGGGGTGTGGCGAAAGCCTATCCACCAAAGCAAAACCAAAGAAGCATAGGATTGTTTCTTTTAAGTGACGGGCCAAAAAATCCGTCGAACTTCTCAGTATAAAATTTTATAGTCGATTAATTATTTAAGATGGAAGAGTATTTAAATATATTTTTAGAAGGTTATAAAGGCTATGCACAATACCTTTGGTATGAGATAAGCCATCCGAGCTGGCGCAATTATTTTTATTGCCTATTACTGGTCTCTGCTTTCTTTTTTGGCGTAGAATGGTTGGCTCCCTGGCGTAAAGGTCAAGCAAAGTTTCGCAAAGATTTTTGGTTGGATTTCTTTTATATGTTTTTCAACTTCTTTCTATTCTCTCTGCTGATTTATAATGCGGCCTCTGATGTCGTAGTCAACCTTTTTAATAATGTCATTCAAAGCATTTCAGGTTTTGATTTACAAGCCTCGAACCCCTTGCGCAATAGCCCTATGTGGGCTTTGTTGCTGATCGGTTTTTTGGTAAGGGATTTTGTACAATGGTGGATACATCGTTTGCTCCACCGCGTTCCCATGCTTTGGGAATATCATAAAGTACATCACTCCGTAGAGCAAATGGGTTTTGCCGCACACCTCCGGTATCATTGGATGGAAAATGTTGTTTATCGAAGTCTCGAATATATTCCATTGGCATTATTAGGCATTGGCCTTTATGACTTTTTTATCATCCATATTTTTACCTTGGCAGTAGGACATTATAACCATTCTAACATCACCGTGTCAGGACGGGTTACAGGAGGTATCTTAGGAGGCTTGATTGGTATTGCTATCGCAGTCAATGCTTTTGCCATCAATCTTTTGATCGCAGCCTCTCTTGGTGTACAATTGATGACGATTGCTGGAGGAATATTATTGGGCGCTTTTTTACTAGGTCCTTTTATGAAAAAACTTTTCAATAGTCCAGAAATGCACATTTGGCATCATGCCCATGATTTACCAGATTCCCACAAGTATGGGATCAACTTTGGATTGAGTTTAGCCATTTGGGATTATATTTTTGGGACGGCTCATGTGCCCCACGATGGAAGAGATATAAAATTAGGCTTTCCTGGATTGGAGCAATTTCCAGATGATTTTATTCGGCAAAATCTACATGGGTTTAATAAATAAAAAACGTTCTTGGACAAATCCCGTGGTCAACCAAAAATAAGAACCAAAAAGCGACTAAAAGGCCTGTGACAAGCTTGCCTAGTTAAGCGTTTGTTCTTCTTTTTGGTTGACTCACACACGGGATTTGTCAGAGAAACATAAAAAAAGACATTGTCGAGAGACAATGTCTTTTTTTGCTTTCCGCTAAGCGAATAGTTTTCCTAAACCTATTCTCCTTGTAATTCTTTGATTTTATCTTCTAGTTCAAACTCATCGCCAGGATTGTATCCACTGTGGGTATAAACGATTTCTCCATCTTGATCAATAAGGAAAGTCATTGGAACCGTTTGGAAGTTCAAGGCTCTTTTTAAATCTTCATTGGCATCAGAGAGAATGGTGTATTCCCAACCCTTGGTTTCTACCATTGGTTTTACCTTAGGAAGATTTCTAGCATTATCAATAGTGATTGCTACGAGTTCCATATCCAAATCTTCTTGCCACTCTTCATAATAGTCTGCAATCGCATCCAACTCTCTTTTACAAGGAGAACACCAAGTTGCCCAAAAACTTAAAACAGTAATTTTACCATTATTGGCATATTCTTGAATGTTAATGGTTTGTCCATCAAGCGTTTTGATGTTTACATCGGGAAGGGAACTTTGCGCCTGTAGCGTAAAAGAAAAAAGTAAAGCGAAAACAAGTGGAAAAAATTTCATATTTCGAATTAGTTTAATTGGTTGCTGTAAAGTGATAACAAAAAAGGTAAATAAGATGACTTTTAGGCAGGTCTAATTGCATAGATTCTAAAAAAGAGCATAATTTGAGGGCACAAAGACAATTTATTTAAAATTCTGCTTTAAAGCTGGTCAACTTTATGCTTTAACGTATCTTTAACCGCTCAGGAAATTTCCCTCTATTTAATTGAATCAAGCATTGTTTAGAAAATAAATCCACGAAAGAGGATTTTATTTTTTTAACAAGACTTATCAATATTTAGACACTACTTATTCATCAAAAGTAACTTTTTCATAAATGAAACCATTGAAATTCATTCTGATCCTAGCACTTTTTGTCAGCCAATGGGCAAATGTTCATGCTCAACAAGGAAATGCAGGGCGATTATCGGGGAATCTGGAGACCAATGCCAATTTCTTTCAACGAGATACCCTGATTGGAGCAAATAATACGCCCCAGTACGACCGCCAACTCTTTGGTGCCGAAGCTTGGATGCAGCTCAATTATAGCAACTGGGGCTTCGACATTGGCTTGCGCTTTGACTTGTTCAATAATTCCAATTTGCTTGATCCGGCCAACTCCTACTCTGATCAAGGACTAGGACGTTGGTACATTAAAAAGAAAATCAATAAACTTGGAATCTCCGTAGGTTATCTCTACGACCAAATTGGTAGTGGGATCATCTTCCGAGCTTACGAGCAAAGACCTTTATTAATCGACAATGCTTTATACGGTATCCGTACTACCTATGATTTTAATGACAATTGGAAAATCAAAGGTTTTACGGGAAGGCAAAAATTACAGTTTGATAGTTACGCTTCCATCATTAAAGGAATGAGTCTTGATGGATTTATTTCTCCGGATAGTAGCAAATGGACTTTTGCACCGGGTTTTGGAGTGACCAATAGAACACTGGATGATGTCAGTATGGCTACGGTGGTTGGGCAAATCGCTACCTATGTAAAAGCAGATAGCATCACTCCACGATATAATTCTTTTGCTTTTAGTTTATACAATACCCTAAGTGTGGGCCCTGTTAGCTGGTATATAGAAGGAGCGTATAAAACAGAGGACCTTTTCGTGGATCCTTTTGCGATACAAACGCAGTCTACTGGAGAAAAGGTGTTGGGCCGTTTGGTGCAACGTCCGGGCTCCGTTGTGTATACCAGCTTTAGTTATGCCGCCAAAGGTTTTGGAGGAACGGCGGAATATAAACGGACGAGAAATTTCACTTTCCGAGCTACGCCTTTAGTCGAACTCAATCGTGGGATTATCAATTTTTTACCACCGATGACTAGGGTGAATACTTATCGTTTGACGGCTCGTTATAATGCGGCGACCCAAGAACTGGGAGAAGAAGCTTTGCAATTAGATCTCCGTTATTCTCCCAATAAGAAATGGAGTTTTAATTTCAATTTCTCGAACATTACAGATCTACCAAATACGCAAACGGACGGCACCGTAGAAGATGCTCAATTGCTTTACCGAGAATATTTTACGGAAGTTTATTATAAATACAAACGCAAGTGGACGCTTACTGGAGGGGTACAATTTCAAACCTACAATCAGAACATTTACGAAAACAAACCTACGGCTCCCAATGTAGAAACGATAACGCCTTACGTAGATTTTTTATATAAAATTTCTAGAAAAAAATCTATCCGTATAGAAGGACAATATATGAAGGTAGGAGATGATGAAAAAGCAGCATCCAAACAAGATTATGGAGATTGGGCTTTTGGTTTGGTAGAATTTACGATGGCTCCGCATTGGTCTTTTGTGGTATCTGATATGTACAATCTTGGACCTGGGAAAAATTCTCCTTCCGATGATTCGGGGAAGAAATTAAAAATTCATTATCCCCGATTTGATGTTTTTTATACACATAATGCCAATCGCTTTTCGCTATCTTATGTCAAACAAGTGGAAGGAGTGGTGTGTACCGGTGGAATCTGCCGTTTGGAACCTGCATTTAGCGGAGTGAAAATGTCAGTTAGTTCAACTTTCTAAAAAAAAATATTTATTGCACAGTGTATTTAATCCTCTCTCTAATGCATTGTCAAAGACAAGATCTATTATTTGTTTAAGAAAAAATATTCTAATGAAACGTTTATTCTTTATTCTGTCAATAGCATTTATCGCCCAAGCTTGCGAGGAAATCCCTCCAACCATTCCTACCATTAACACCGGTGGAGATCGAAAAGTAATCATGGAGGAGTTTTCTGGTGCCAAATGTGTGCCTTGTGCCGGAGCCAAAGCAGAGATCGATAATTTGCTGAATTTGTATGGTGAAAACCTAATCGTAGTGACTATCCACAGTCCTTCCTTTCCAGGTAATGGCGATCCTGTAGCAGGGGCCAATTATGATTTTCGTTTGGACGAAGGATCGGAGATTGTCAACATGCTTGGCAAACCTAGTGGTATTCCTTCAGGGTTTATCAATCGTGCTTTATTCGAAGGAGAAACAGATCGTGGCTTGAATAGACAGCAATGGGCGGGTTTTGTAGATCAAGCCATTAATGAAGAGCCTGAGCTGGGGATGAATATGACAACGACTTTTGATCCGGTTACTAGAGAATTGACCGTCAGTATAACGATGGTTCCGGTAGAGGATATCAGTGGAGATATTCGGTTGACGGTAATGATTACGGAAAGTAATTTGATCGACAAGCAAGAGACTCCCGATGGTCGAGTGGATGACTATGACCACGATCATATTCTCAGAGCCCTCATCTCTTCGGTCAATGGCGATAAAATCACAGATGCCTTAACCGGCGGATCGGTCGTGGAGAAAAATTATACTTTTACGATGCCAGAAGAAGATGGTTGGTGGGTAGCCGATAATTGTAATGTGGTCGCTTTTGCCTCTCGCTTTGATGGCGAAAATCTTTCTGTCTTACAGGCAGATGAAGTACATGTGGGAGATTAAATTTTAAACTTAACAAAAAAGGCAGCGCTTGTTCTAAGCGCTGCCTTTTTTGTTTT
>CAYQRA010000122.1:8516-12070 GCA_964419315.1 uncultured Saprospiraceae bacterium
GCTACTTCTATTTCTTCTTCACTGTTGCCACTTACGGTAGAAGCATCGGGCATGGTATAACTGATTGGATAGACAAAATAAAAACAACTTTTTTCGTTCTTATTATCCTCTTCTTTATTTCCGTCTTTAGTACTTATCTTTTCAAGATTTTCTAATTCTTTAATAGGGTCTTTTTTTTCGCAAGAAGTAAAAAAGAACAAACTGATAAATAAAAGGAGGCCAAGACTTGAATATTTCATATGGTAGAAATTGAGTGGTGAGAAGTTTTAATAAAGTTAGTACTTTTTTATTTGTAAAGGGAGTCAATCAATTGGATGACCGGTTAAAGGCACCAAAAGTAGTTCCAATCTCCTATTGATTTTAATGCGTTTGCTCTCCCTAAATGGGATGCTAGGTTTTTTAGCGCTCTTGCTTTTACCTCGAATCAGGAAGAGGTAGGTGATAGAGGAGGAAATGCAAGCGGAATAAAACTAATTTTCTGCGTTTGAAATGTTGATGTAAATCTTCACCGGATGAATTCCTGAGCTTTTTTGCAGTCATTAGGTTTTCGTAAAGGATTTTTTGACCAATGAGGTTCTATAGAAAACACTCTCCCCAACTTCCCATTTTTCCCTATATTTGCGCCTTTAAAGCCAAATTCCTCTTTTAGGAAACTATTTTTCTACATTAGAGTTTAATAGCCTTAGTACAACACAAAAGAAATAAGAGTCCCGAGGTGCTGTATATATTTCGTTTGATCGTAGATGATCAGCGGGATTTGCGAGTTCTGCGGGAAACAGAAGCATTACCAAATCTTCCTAGAGAAGACCAATTCCAAGAAAATGAAAATATCCTTCAACTGGATCAAAGACTATATAGATACCAATCTTTCAGCTACTAAAATTGCCGAAATACTCACCAGTATTGGCCTCGAAGAAGAAGGAATGGAAGAAAAAGAAAGCATTAAAGGAGGTTTAGTAGGTATCGTAGTAGGAGAAGTAAAAGAATGTGGCAAGCACCCCAATGCGGACAAACTTTCCCTGACTAAAGTAGATATCGGTGCTGGCGAAGATTTACAGATTGTCTGCGGTGCCCCCAATGTAGCCCAAGGCCAAAAAGTAATGGTCGCTACGGTTGGTACCAAATTATACGATGATAAGGGCGAACCTTTTCCAATTAAAAAAGGAAAAATTCGAGGCGAAGTCTCGCAAGGGATGATCTGTGCAGAGGACGAATTGAAAATTGGGAATGACCATAGCGGAATCATTGTATTGCCAGAAGAGGTAAAAGTGGGGACGCTCGCAAAAGATTATTACGAAGTCGAAACGGATACAATATTCGATATCGGGCTTACGCCCAACCGCTCCGATGCGACTTCTCACCTAGGTGTTGCCCGGGATTTAGCGGCGGCCTTATTTATCAATCACGATCACCCCAATGTAGTCAAAACGCCAGATGTATCTGCTTTTAAAGTAGATAATCAGGAACTGCCTATCGAAGTAGTAATAGAAAATCAAAACGCTTGTCCCCGTTATTCTGGCGTGACGATCAAAGGGGTGACGGTAAAAGAAAGTCCCAACTGGCTCAAAAATAAATTACTATCGATTGGTTCTCGACCGATCAATAATATCGTAGACATTACCAATTTTGTTTTGCACGAATTGGGGCAGCCGCTCCATGCTTTTGATGCCGATAAAATTGGTGGTGGGAAAGTAGTGGTCAAAAATCTTCCTGCCGAATCTGTTTTTCATAGTCTGGATGAGGTTGAGCGAAAACTTCATGCAGAAGATCTCATGATCTGTGATGGCAATTCCAAAGGGATGTGTATCGCTGGTGTTTTTGGTGGAATTGATTCGGGAGTTACAGAAACGACGACGAATGTATTTTTAGAATCCGCTTATTTTGATCCACAGACGATTCGTCGCACCAGTATGCGTCACCTCTTGCGAACCGATGCGGCAACCCGCTACGAAAAAGGGGCTGATCCAAATATCACCATCATGGCACTCAAACGAGCAGCTTTGTTGATTCAAGAATTGGCAGGTGGAAGCATTTCTTCTGAAGTCGTTGATATCTATCCTACCGCAATTACACGCAAAGAAATTGACGTTCGTTACGCACGAGTCAATGCCTTGATTGGAGTAACGATTGCTCCGGCTAAAGTAAAAGCTATTTTGAATGCAATGAATATCGAAGTTTTACAGGAAACCGAAGAAATCATTCGCGTAGCAATTCCGACCAACAAACATGATGTATTGCGCGAAGTAGATGTGATCGAAGAGGTACTCCGTATCTATGGACTCAATGAAGTGGCCATTTCTAATCAAGTGCGGAGTGCGATTACTTTAGGGGAAAAACCCAATTCACAGCAATTGCGTTACTCGCTCAGTGAATTTCTAGTGGGGAGTGGTTTTCAAGAAATCATGGGTTTATCCCTCACACCATCCAAATACTTGCGAGAAGTGCTTCCGATGGAAGAATCCAATTTGGTTTTTGTCAATAATACTTCCAATATCCATCTGGATGTAATGCGACCAACGATGCTTTTTAGTGCCTTGGATGCCGTGGTTCATAATCAAAACCGACAGCATGCGGATTTGCGCCTTTTTGAATTGGGGAAATCTTATCGCAAAGAAGGAGATGGGTTTAAAGAAACCGAACACCTCACGCTAACGATGAGTGGCAACCGTGCCGCCGAGAGTTGGCTCAATAAAGGAAATGACAAAGTTAATTATTATAACCTCAAAGCCTTGGTTCATAATCTGTTGGAGCGGGTTGGAATGAATAAATACCAAGTTGCTGCCTTGCATAATGAGGTGTATACTTATGGAATGAAGTACCATCGTGGAGAGCAGGTTTTGGTGGAGTTTGGCCGTTTGAATACTAGTGTGCTTAAAAAAATGGACATCAAACAAGAGGTCTTTTATGCAGAATTCAACTGGAAAGCGATCCTCAAAAACCTAAGAAAGCATAAGATTGATTTTGTGGGCTTGAGTAAATTCCCTACGAGTCGCCGTGATTTGGCCTTGGTCATAGATAATTCGGTCAAATTTAAAGATATTGCAACAATTGCTAATAAGACTGGTAAAAAGATATTGAAGGAAACCAACCTTTTTGATGTTTATGTCAATGAAGAACAGTTGGGAGCAGATAAAAAATCTTACGCAGTGAGCTTCCTTTTCGAAGATGCTACTCGAACCCTAAAGGATAAAGAGGTGGATAAAGTGATGAATCAGTTGATTCAGAATTACGAAAAACAACTGGGTGCAGTGATTCGTCGCTAGATAGGATGGAATTTTTCTTGGAGCGTCGAAAATGCCGTGGAGAAGAGAGAAAAATGAATATTCAATTAGACTAAACAATCGTAAATGTATTCCTTAAGGTGATGACATTCAGCTTTGAGCTGTGTCCTAGATTAGGCCATAGAAGGGTTTTAGGAGAAACTCCTTCAAGCATCAGGGAAATTTTCTGTTCGAAAAATACAATTTGGGATAAATACGAAAATGCTTTTAGTAATAGACAATCTAAAGGAAAGTGTTATATTAGCAGGATATAAACAGTGAGTCTCAGGGACT
>CAYQRA010000123.1:0-11974 GCA_964419315.1 uncultured Saprospiraceae bacterium
CATCAGGCGTTTCGATAAAAACCATATCTTGATTGATGTTGTCGACAAGGTTGTCTTGTGCGTTGTAGAGAAAACCCAAGCCACCACTCATACCTGCTGCAAAATTTCTTCCCACCTTACCTAAGGTAATGATACTTCCTCCGGTCATGTATTCACAGCCATTATCCCCAATGCCTTCTACTACCGCATTGGCGCCGCTATTGCGCACACAGAATCTATCGCCGGCAGTTCCTTTGACAAATACTGCTCCCGAAGTGGCTCCATATAAAGCAACATTTCCAACGATGGTATTCTCTTGAGCGACAAAGACACTCTCTCGATCTGGTACTAAAATAACCTTCGCTCCACTGAGTCCTTTTGCGAAGTAGTCATTGGCTTCTCCTTCTAGTAAAAAGCTCAAACCTTTCGCTGCAAAAGCGGCAAAACTTTGCCCTGCACTTCCTCTAAATCGAAGATTGACACTATCTTCTTTCATTCCCTTAGAACCAAACCTTTTGGCTACCTCATTCGATAGCATTGTTCCTACTGCTCTATCGGTATTTTTTATTTCAAAAATTTTATTGGCATCGCGGTTGATCTTTTTATCCCAATCTACCTGCTCGATCAATGCTCGATCGAGTACCTGCTCCAATTCATGGTCTTGCACGCGACTAGCATATAAAGTTTGATCTTCCCCCGGATCAAATTGGTGCAATAAAGCTTGTAGGTTTAGGTTTTTGGTTTTCCAATGTTCGTCGGTATTATCTATTGCCAAGAGATCTGTTCTACCGACCAATTCATTGACGGTAGGTACGCCAAGTTCGGCCATGATTTCTCGGAGATGATTGGCTAGAAAATGAAAATAATTGACGACATGGTCGACCTTACCGGTAAATTTCTTTCGCAATTCAGGGTCTTGTGTTGCGATCCCAACGGGGCAAGTATTTAAGTGGCACTTGCGCATAAGTATACAGCCTTCCACGACCAGAGCTGCGGTCGCGATTCCCCATTCTTCTGCCCCAAGCATGGTAGCGATAGCGATATCTCTTCCGGTTCGTATTTGTCCATCTGTTTGGAGAACCACTCGGTCTCTAAGTTTATTTTTGACCAAGGTTTGATGGGTTTCTGAAAGTCCTAATTCCCAAGGTAATCCGGCATGGCGAATCGAGCTGAGGGGAGAAGCTCCCGTTCCTCCATCGGAACCACTGATCAAAATGTGATCGGCATGTGCTTTGGCGACTCCAGAAGCAATTACCCCTACTCCGGTTTTGGAGACGAGTTTGACGCTGATCCGCGCTTGTTGATTGGCGTTTTTTAGATCGTAAATTAATTGGGCAAGATCTTCAATGCTATAGATGTCATGATGGGGTGGAGGAGAAATGAGTCCTACTCCGGGGGTGCTGTTTCTGACTTTGGCGATGTTTTGGTCTACTTTGTGTCCGGGAAGTTGACCACCCTCTCCAGGTTTAGCGCCTTGTGCCATTTTTATTTGTAATTCTATGGCATTGGTCAAGTAATTAATAGTTACCCCAAATCTTCCAGAGGCGATTTGTTTGATGGCAGATTTCATACTGTCGCCATTCTTGAGCGCTTTAAATCGCAACTCGTCTTCTCCACCCTCTCCACTATTGCTCTTGCCTCCAATTCTATTCATTGCAATCGCCAAGGTGCTGTGTGCTTCGTGGCTGATCGACCCAAAAGACATGGCACCAGTCGCGAATCTTTGTAGGATTTTTTCAACGGATTCTACCTCTTCGATAGGAATGGCTTTAGTGCCTTTTTTGATTTTGAGATAAGACCTTAGGGTACTTGCATTTTTCGAGACTTTATCAATCTCTTTGGCAAATAATTTATAAGTATCGTATTTATTTAATTGGGTGGCATGTTGCAGCAAGTGAATAGATTGGGGATTGAAGAGGTGATATTCTCCAGTTCTTTTCCATTGATGGAGACCAAGGTCAGGCAAATTGCCAATACTTTTTGGGGTGAAAGCTAGTCGGTGCTTGGCTTCAAGTTCTTTTTGTAAACCCTGAAAATTGATTCCTTCAATTCGGGTAATGGTTCCTTTAAAGCATTTCGTTACCACTTCTTGACTTATTCCTAGGGCTTCAAAAGTTTGCGCTCCTTTGTAGGAATTGATGGTAGAAATACCAAGTTTAGACATTACTTTGAGCAGTCCTTTTTCGGCAGCTTTGATGTAAGTGGCGGTAAGATCTAGGCTGTTTATATCCTTTCTTTTTTTTGCTAATGCCTTACAAGTCTGGTAAGTCAAATAAGGATAAACCGCATCAGCACCGTAGGAAATTAAGGTAGCTATGTGATGGGTTTCCCAAATGTCTCCGCCTTCCACGATGAGGGAGATGGCTTTGCGCTTACCTCGGTCAATCAAAAAGTGATGAATGCAGCCAATTGCCAATAAAGTAGGAACCATCAAATAGTCTTTGTCTAATGCTCGATCACTTAGGCAAATCAAATTGGAATCAAAAGCCGCCATTTCTACCTCGTTATTAATTCTATTCAGAGCAGCTTCTATTCCTTCTTCTTTTTTAAAGGCCAGTGATACTTTAGCAAATTTGAAGTCTTCTTTATCTAGGTTTTGAATTTTTTCAAATACCTCTGTGGATAGTATTGGAGAATCAAGTCTGAGTACCGCCGCTTCTTTGGGACGAATGGTAATGACTCTGCCCGTACCTCCCAAGAAGGTTTTTAGGGACATAAAGAATTTTTCTCTCAAGGAGTCAATCGGCGGATTAGTGACTTGTGCAAATTGTTGTTTAAAATAGTTGGCAGGGTGCTGCGCAATTTTGGAAAGTATCGCCAAGGGAATATCAGCTCCCATTGAACCTATCGGTTCTTTGGCATTACTGGCCATGGTTTTGATGATCAAATTTTCATCTTCTTTTGAAAAACCAAAGGCAATTTGTTTTTGCAAAAGTGCCTCCGTACTTTCCCTTACTTTGATCTTGGTTGGACTTTTTTCTAAGTCTTTAATGTCGATCATGTGTTGGTCTATCCAATCCTGATAAGGCATTTTCTTACAGATCGTTTCTTTGACCTCTTCGTCTGAAATGATTCTTTTTTCATCCAAATCTATTACCAAGATTTTGCCCGGTTGTAGTCTGGATTTTTTTATGATTTTTGATTGATCCAAACTGAGACATCCCGCTTCGCTACCTAAGATGATGATGCCATCTTCTGTGATCGCATACCTTGAAGGACGAAGTCCATTTCTATCGAGTGCTGCTCCAACGATGGTGCCATCTGTAAAACAAATCGAAGCAGGACCGTCCCAAGGTTCCATGATGGCTTCATGGAATTTATAAAATGCTTTTTTGTAGGGAGGCAATGATTCATCATTTTGCCAAGCTTCTGGGATCGTCATCATTAAAGCATGTGGGATCGAACGACCACATCTTAAGAGAAATTCGATGACATTATCAAAATTACCAGAATCCGAAATATAGGAATCACAAACCGGCAATACATTTTTGAGCTTAGTGTCAAAAGTTTCTGAAATATTGAGTCGTTTTTCTCTGGCTTGCCACCAATTGATATTGCCTTGGATGGTGTTGATTTCTCCATTGTGAGAAATACATCTAAAGGGTTGTGCTAATTTCCATTTGGGAACGGTATTGGTGCTAAATCGACTGTGTACAATGGCCAAAGCACTGGCAAAGGATCGGTCTTGTAAGTCCAAGAAATAATGTCTGAGTTGGACGGCAGATAATTGCCCTTTATAGACAATGGTTTTGGAGGAAAAAGAACTCGCATAAAAATCATCAATAAGCCTATTGTCTTGCCGGTAAGCATCATTGAGAATGGAAGATCGGAGGAAGAATAAATGATTTTCCAAGTCCGTCCTATTTTCATCTTCTTTGAATTGTATAAACCATTGCTCCATATCTGGCTCCGTTTCCAAAGCCATAGATCCGATCATAGAATTGTCTACGGGCACTTCTCGCACCATGATCGTAGTCATGTCGTAAATATGGATGTATTTTTTGATGATGGTTTTACAAAATTGCTTTTTGATGGGATCTTTAGGAAAGAAGAACATACCGACCCCATATTTTTTAAAGTCGGGTAGAATAACACCTTTTTCTCTAGCAATATTAACAAAGAAGCTATGTGGTATTTGGGTCAAAATACCTGCACCATCTCCTGTGTTTTTTTCTGCTCCATAGGCTCCGCGGTGTTCCATGTTTTCTAGGATCGTCAGCGCAGAGTCAACGATATAATGACTGGGAATGGCTTTTAGATCACAGAGTAATCCTACGCCACAAGAATCTTTTTCTAATTCTGGGGTGTGAAGCCCCGCTCTCTTTTGATTACCTGATTCTTTCATATGTCTATTGCTATTATAAGTTAAGATCATATGGAGCTTACCACGATTAAATAGTCATTTCCTTGGGGGGAATGCCGATTTAATCATAGCTGTTTCCAAATTCCTTTAATAAAATGGTTGCCAATCCCTGGATCAACAAGGATTTACTTTGCCGAGGAGGTAGTTTCTAGAATAATAATTAGCGGTTTTTAAGCTATATCAAACTCAAGGTTCGTGAGGGAAGGGAACCTTGAGTCAAATTTGTTTTTAGGTATAGGCTACGGCCTGGTGCTCTCCGATATCGAGTCCTTTGGTTTCTTCTTCTATATCTACTCTGATCCCTACCGTTATTTTAAGGATATAAAATACCAAAAAGGCAAAGGTAAATGTGAAGATTCCTACTGCGGCAATGCCCAATAATTGTACCGATAAAGTTCCAATGCCTTCGTCGAATGTACCGAATAGTGCAACGGCTATGGTTCCCCAAATTCCACAAACTAAGTGTACCGAAGTCGCACCTACAGGATCATCAATTTTTATTTTATCAAAGAAGCCAACCGATAAAGGAATGATCGCGCCTGCAATCAAGCCGATGACTAAAGCGCTTCCAACAGAAACACTGTCGGCGCTGGCGGTGATTCCTACTAAGCCACCCAAAATTCCATTGAGTGCCATTCCCAAGTCAAATGAATTATAAACTAGTTTTGAAGTGACGATGGATCCCAGACAACCTGCCGCAGCAGCGATAGTCGTCGTTACAAAGACCAGCGATACTAAACCTGGATCAGCAGATAGTACAGATCCACCATTGAATCCAAACCAGCCAAACCAAAGTAAGAATACGCCTACCGTAGCTAGTGGCATGCTGTGTCCCGGAATCGGCTTGATGCCTTTTGAAGTATATTTCCCTGCTCGAGGGCCGAGAAGAATCGCTCCTGCTAAAGCTCCCCAGCCTCCTACGGAATGTACCAAGGTGGAGCCCGCAAAATCATAAAAGCCTTTTGCGTCAAGCCATCCTGTTCCCCATTTCCAATATCCAGTAATGGGGTAGGAGATCGTTACAAAAAGGAGACAGAAAAACAAGAAAGGCATTAGTTTGATTCGCTCCGCGACTGCCCCAGAGACAATGGTACAGCAAGTGGCCGCAAACATACCTTGGAAAATAAAATCTGTGTAATACGTATAATTTCCATCCGCATAAGCGATCAAGCCTGCGGCTCCTTTGGGATTATTGAGTCCAAATCCGGAAAAGGCAAAATAACCGCCTTCTACTCCTGGATACATCAAATTAAAACCCACAAAATAGTAGGTCAATATACCAATGGAGACAATGATAACATTCTTAAATAGAATATTGACTACATTCTTTTTTTGTACAAAACCCGATTCTAGTGTAGCAAAACCAAGGTGCATGATAAACACCAAAACGGTGGCCATCATCATCCATAAATTATTGGCTAGGAATTTGGCCTCCTGAGCAGCGGCTAGTGCTTCTTGGGCTATTTTTAGTGATTCGTCCATCGTGTCTTCTCTCTTTTTGTATCTGTTATAAGTTAATCGCTTCGCTACCCGTTTTTCCTGTTCGGATATTGACAGTTTTTTCTAGGTCACTGACATAGATAAGCCCATCTCCTTTTTCCCCTGTTTTCGCTGCTGATTCGATAACTGCAAGGGCGGTATCTACTAGATTTTCGCTAATCAATATTTCTAATTTGATCCGTGCAATATATCCGACATCATAAACCGTACCTCTGTAGGATCTACTTTCTCCTTTTTGGTGTCCGTGCCCCTTTACTTCATAAAAGGTGAAAAAGGAGATTTGCTTTTTCGCAAGTTCCTCTTTGACTTCCTCAAATTTTGAGGCTCTTACGATGGCTTCGATTTTTTTCATGCGTCTGTTTTGTTTTTGGTTATGGCTTATATGGAACCTATCCTTTGGTGGACAGATCTGCCTGTGGTTAGGTATAGCAAGTTTGATATTAATTTAAATCATAAGACGTTTCCCCTTGCTTTGTCTTTACATTGATTAATCCCATAAGATAGGTGCAGGCTTTGTATCAATTGAGTATTTTTGGGAAAAAAATGTGATGTTTTAATCAGAAAATATTAATATAAGAGCTTGATATTCAGTAATTTGTTATCTTTATATTTGTTATGCCTATTTCACAATCTAATCAAGTTTTTAATCTAGTAAAATCACTTACCAAAGCGGAAAAGCGAAACTTTCGGCTTTATGCCAAACGCATCCAAAATAATGAGGAACTTTTATTTTTGAGATTATTTGATCTATTGGATAAGCAAAAAGTACTTAATGTAAAGGAAATACTAGCGCAATTGGGAGGAATTGAAAATGGTCAGTTTTCAAACCTAAAAAGGCATTTATATGCGCAGATCATTTCTAGTCTGAGGATGATTAGTAAAGAGAAGAGGGCCAACCTGAAGGTAAGAGAGTATATTGATTATGCCTATATCCTTTATGGCAAAGGCTTGTATCTGCAAGCCCTTAAGATATTAAAGAAGGCGAGGGGCTTAGCCAAAAAGCATCACCTGGTTTATACGCAGTTGACGATTGTGGAGTTTGAAAAAACGATAGAGTCTCGCCACATTACCAGAAGTGGAATCAATAAAGCGCAATTTCTAATAGAGGAAAGTACCCTCATCCAAAAAGATGCCAACCACTTGGTAAGACTGAGTAATCTTAGAATCCGAATGCACGGCAAGTATTTACAGCATGGCCATGTCAGAAGCCCTGAGGAAGCAGCAGAAATCAGAACGTACTATCATGAGCAGATAGACTCTATCAATCTAGCGGAATTGGGTTTGATGGAACGCATTTATTATGTGCAATCTCGAGTTTGGTATAATTACATTCTATTGGATTTTTATTCTTGTATAGAATATGCTAAAGAGTGGGTAGAATTATTGGATAATAATTCGACGATGATACAGCGGGATGTGGATTTGTATATGCGTGGCTACCATTATGTATTGACGACTGCCAATCACATCAGAGATAAAGAAACGCATTCGAAGTATTTGAAGAAGTTTGAGGCTTTTAGAAAAGATACCTACGGAAAGTTTAATCCAAATTCTCAAATCCTATCTTTTCTTTATGTGCATACTGGAAGGTTGGAGAATATTATTTTGAACGGAAATTTTGATTTGGCAAAGACCGTAATCCCCAAGTCACTCAACCGAATTCGACGCTACCAATACAAACTAGATGATCATCGGATCATGGTGTTTTACTTTAAGTTTGCTTGGATTTATTTGGGGGCAGAAAATATAGCTAAAGCCATTTTTTACCTCAATAAAATAATCAATAACGAACTCAATAAGCTAAGAGAAGATCTACAGAATTATGCGAGGATACTCCAATTGATTTGTCATTATGAGTTAGGGAATTTTGATATTCTTCAGTATCTACTCAACACTTATTCCAATTATTTTGATCGCAAAAAAGGACTTCACGTTTTTTTAGTACAGGCGATGGATATGTTTAAGGTCTTGAGATTGAAAGGAGAGTTGGATCATAAAAAGGTATTTGAAAAATACTTGGTTTTATTTCGTGGTATCAAAGAGGACCCTTATGAACGCCGAGCTTTGGTTTATTTGGATATCATTTCTTGGTTGGAAAGTAAAACGAAAGGAATCCGCTTGCAAGAAGTGATTCAAAATAAAGCAGGGTAGAAGGATCGCAAAGCTTTTAACCACCTGAATCGCATCCATTACTTTTTCAAAAGTCGGACAACACGAGTCCCTTCGGCAGTCACGATTTTGGATACATAGCATCCTTTTACTAAACTCGCGCCATCTATTGCTACCGCATCACTATCCGGCTGAAGGGTCAACATCAAGCTACCTCGTAAGTCAAATACTTCAATTGAAAGGATGGAACTATTTTCTGTATAAACTGTCCATTGATCAGAACTAGGATTAGGAAATACTTTTAAGCCCATACTTTTATGATCCAAAGTGCCGACGCTTGAACTACCGAAATTAACATCGTCAAAATAATAGGTTTTTTCTCCAGCGACCATCCCTTCGGTTCCAAAATTAAAAAAGATAGAAGCCTTATTATAAACCCAACCCATAGATAAACCAACACTTAATTGCGCCGTTCCGGGAGCTTCCTTCGCAAAGTCAAATTCTAAGATTTCCCATTCTCCATTGAGAGTTGTATTGGTTTGTGTTTCACAAGTATGGGTAGGATCTTTAGAATCTTCCACTTTCAAACGAATGGGGGTACCCGCCTCCGGCGACCATACCCGAGCGGTCATCTTAGAATCCGATAAAGTCAATGGAATATTAGTGGCAAAGCCACCCGCTGTTCCAATCGTTGTACCTGCCCATAATGCTGCCATATTCGTTTTGATGACTTGAACGACCTTATTATTGGGAGCGGTCGGATCATTTAGCAAAGAAGATACATTGCCACCAAAATCCGTCATGGTATAATTAACGCCAGTGCCTTCAAAATCGACTGGCAAATCAAGTTGCGTTCCTCCAAATAATTGTTCCACATCATCGAAAAGAAAAGTAGAATTGGCAGAACCATCTCCGACATTGCCAAAGTCAAACATAAAAACAATGGAATAAAAATCTGTCGGTTCTCCCGTAAAATCCCAAGTCAAAGTTTCCCATTCACTAGAAACCGTAGTCAACACATCCCTTTCTGTTTGGCCATTGCCTTCTAATTTAAATTTGACGACGGTTCCAATAGGCGCAGTGCTAAAAACTTTCATACTGATGGAGTTCAAAGTCGTAAAATCCAGATTAGCCGCTAAGTCTATTTTACTACCGGCCCAAATGGCTCCGCCATTCCTCACGATTTGAGCAACCTTTGCACTGGTATTGATTCCACCTGCTTGAGGATTGTCAATAACGCTTGCCGTTCCACCGTCGAAATCAATAAAGTCGGCGGTACCAATACTGGCTTCAAAATCAATGGGTAAAGATTGAGCATAGCCGATGGAAAAGGCAAAGAGGAAAATCGGGATAAGAATATTTTTCATGTGTTTGGTTTGTTATTGGTTAGGCAGAGGTACTGTGAGTTTTTAAATAATTATCGAATTGAAATCCCCGCCATGATTCCAAAATCTGTGATCTCTAAAGTTGAAAAGGCGGTCTTAGTTGGTAAGGTATTAAGTAATTTCCAATTTTTAGCATTATCCGAAGAATGATAAATGCCAATCCATTGAGCAGAGAAAATATCTTTTCCTTTAGGTCGCAACTCATTGGTGTAAAAATTAGGAGGTTTTGGTATCCCGTTTTGGGCATTTTCCCAAATCATTCCATCGCTGTCAGTTTTAAGTAATTCTTGACCAATCGTCATGGCATAGATGTAGGTTCCATCGTTTGCGATATCATGTAAGGCATCTTCTTGATAAATATATTTCCAAGTCAATCCTTCATCCTCACTCATCAATGCTCCATTAAAAGCGGCGGCATAAATTTTATTATTCAAAGTCGTAAAGCCAAGGATTTGCATATCTCCAAAAAGAGGCGTCCAAGAATTTCCCCAGTCCACTGATGCGAAAAAACCAGTATCCGTACCTGCGATGATTTTGTTTTTTGTTTTTATTAAAGCTCGAATAGGAGTGTAGTTGATATTTTGGGAAGCGGGTTTCCAGTTTAATCCTTCATCTTCAGAAAAGTAGATGCCTTGACCTAAAGTTCCGAGTACTAATTTTTTGCCTTCCACAATCAGACAATTGATATCAATGGTTTTGGGTAAACCATTATTTCTAGTTTGCCAATTATTTTCTCCATCAATAGAGCTAAAAATGCCGTGATAATCCGTAGCAATAAAAAGCTTATTGTCCGCTTGTACAATAGCACTTAAGGTCGCTTCTTCTGGGATTCCATTGGCGAAAGGCGACCAGTTTTTTCCATTGTCTGTTGATTGATAAAGGACTGCGGCCGCTACGGCTGGTTTATCGTCAGGAGTCATGGCGTTTGCCACTTCTGTGGACTTCATCGTTTGTTGCTTTGGGGCTTCTTTGACTGGTGTTGAGCGGCAGGCATAAATGTTTAGTAGGAGTAATAGAAAAATAGGAATATTGATTTGGGGAAGAACCATTGTTTTTTGCATGCTGTTTTGGAGCGGTCGATTTAGGTTAGCGAAACATTAGTGTTGATTTTCACAAGATACCCAAAAAAATGCTAGGGTATGGGCCATAAAAAAAGGGTGAAATTTACTAAAAATTTCACCCTCCAAAGTTGGTTAAATTAATGCGACTTATTTCCTAAAACAAAGCACTCCATCGCTCCAACAACAAAGTATCTTTCCAAACCCCATCCCGCTGCGCCACCCGCTCCCGATATCCCACTTCCTGAAATCTAAGCCCCAAATGAATCCGAACGATTTGTTTTAGCAGCAACCGCCTCCAGGACTACAGCCACCATTTCCAGCAACTGGCAAACTAGTCGCCATCAATTCTCTAGGTTTGCAAACCGTAGCAGGTACTTCCATATGAACAATCACTTGTTCCCCTTTTTCTTCGATACTAGAAACACGGTAAACAGAAGTCGCCAATTCGGCATAACCATATTCAAAAAAGATTTCTGTTTCTCCCTGCAAAGCTCTCTTGTTATTGACGATGTCAAAGATCTTCAAAGCTTTGTCCGCAGCCATCGCTTGGTCTTTCATCTCATTTCCACTGAGCCAAAGTTGTACGATGGTTTCATCATAAGAATGTTCATTGCCCCCACAGTCGACAGAGTCGACATGTACGTTTTTGATTTCAGTGATGTGATAGGCATTGGGAATGTTTTTGCCTGCAGCATATTGGAATAAAAGTTCTTTTTCTCCACTGCTTTTTAGGAGGTCTAAAAATTGAGTAGTAGTCATGATATTTTATTTTATGATCGCAATATTGCGATGTATTTAAGTAAATTTTTTTCCTTTAACAACAACGACCAAAGAAATCTCCAAGCAATAGCTGTGCTTCTTTCCACATTTTTTTATCAATGCAATAACAGATTCTTTTGCCTTCCACTTCTCCCTGAATCAAACCAGCTTTCTTGAGTTCCTTAAGGTGTTGGGAAACGGTGGATTGAGAAAGGGGCAATACCTCAACTAAGTCGCCACAAACACAGCCCTTGATTTTGGCCAACTGCCGGAGGATGGCTACGCGTGCCGGATGGCCAATCGCCTTGGCGATCGCTGCTAGTTGATTATCTGTGGTAGAAAAAAGTTCTGTCTTGGTGGTGCCCATTGTCCTTATTTATTTATAATCGTAATATTGCGATTATAAATTTAGAAATGCAAGGAATTGATCTTTTTATTGAGAAAAAATATTTCGGTTATTCGGAAGTTGTTTGAAAATTGTAAAAGAATTGATTGTCCTAATTTGAGAAAATAGGGTCTATCTTTCAGACGAGAATAGTGATTATTTTGCAAATGGAAGAGCGAAAATAGAAAGGACTTTAAACCTATTGGAAAGGTTTAAGCGGCTCCTTTTTCAAAGGAATTGACGAACTATTGCTCTTGAGAAATAAAAGCCTGATCTTTTTTAATAGAAACTTCATTAAGTTGATCGATCCAAGATTCTGGTATGTCTTTAATTACTTCACTTAATTTTTCCCCCCAACTATCAGAAATATATTTTAGGTCTTCTTCTTCATATCGCTTTTCAATAATCTCCCCCGTTTCCGCTTTGTAGACGA
>CAYQRA010000124.1:0-11915 GCA_964419315.1 uncultured Saprospiraceae bacterium
TACAACTAAATACGCAAGAGGTCATCCCCGAAGCCTATAACGAAAATTTTGAAGTACACTCTTTAGCACTGGACTTTGACGAACCCGTCAAATCAACAATCCAGCATTCTGAATTCTCTTTACTGCAAAATCAACCCAATCCTTTTCGGTCGACCACCACTATTGGATTGGTACTACCAGAAGCTTCTAAGGCGACACTGACCATCTATGAGCCCTCTGGAAAAATCCTCCGACAAGTGCAAAAAGATTTTTCAAAAGGTTATCAGGAAATAGCATTGGATAAAACAGGATTGCCCGCCAATGGCCTGCTGTATTATCAATTGGAATGGTCGGGAGGTTCCGCCATTCAGAAAATGATTTTGGTAGAGTAGGACTATCTTTCTTTAATAAATCTCCTACGATTCTTTCTACAGGGAGTGCCAGCCTTACCGACTTTAAACGATAAAGTCCGTAAGGCTGGCGCTGTTTATAGCCATTTTTATTTAAAAAGAAAAAAGGAAGGTTGGGAAAATTTATTGAACTAATTTAGCGTTTTGGCTAACATCTAAGCTAAAGAAAAGAGATTTTATTTGATCCACTAAATTAATTCAAATGATAAAGTACACGAGCTTGCTTTGTATCCTTGTATTACTTGTTTTTTCTTGCCAAGAAGAATTGCCCGAACCCAATAATGGAGACCCCAAATCTGGCCTCCCTACGGATCGGATGCTAAAAATAAAATTCCATTTTGACCCTACTCAAGAGCGCTTAGATAACATTGGTAGGCTAGCGGAGATTCCGGCAGGCCATAGCGTGCAGACCCCAGACTTCCATACTTTGGGGGCTCATTTTATAGAATTGGTTCCTGAAAAATGGACGCCCTATAAAAATGGAACACCAGTGTATCAAGGCGCGGAAGTTCCAGACAATAGTCCAAATACTTTTGGTTTTACCACCGCGATTGATTTTGATAAAGCCGTAAAAGTAGGCAACGATGAATATTTTTTCGAAATCCCAATTTCGGAATTGGCCGTAGGGACCTATAAGCACATTCGGGTATCCGTAGCCTATCAAAATTATACAGTGGCTTATAATTTAAAAAACATTCCAGTTGTTGGTGATTTGAATAATGAGTCGGGAACCATTGCTTCTTTTTTGGGCTATAATACTTTTATTGATGACTTGCTTGTAAACGAAATGAATACGTCGGTCAATGACAGTAAGCTACAAGGTTTTTGGGCTTTTGAGACAGATTTTTCTGCACCCTACACCAGCTATAACCAAATCTTTAGCGGGCAAGCGCCCGCCAATGCGACCACTGTAGTCAATCCTTTTCCGGAGGCTCCAATTCCACAGGGCTCTTGTGTGGTGTCTGGAAGTTTAGATCGAGATTTGGAAATTACTGGAACGGAAACAGAAGACCTAGAATTGACTTTGTCTTTTTCTATCAATGGTAGTTTTGAATGGGAAGATAAAAATGGAAATGGAAAGTGGGATTTGGATGCTCAAAATCCAGGGGCTAGTGAGGCGGTGGTCGATATGGGCTTGCGAGGTTTGCAAGCGATCGTGGGAGAGTAGTTGTTTACCTGCGGTGAGTTTGGGGCTGAATGTCATGAACTTAGGAAATACATTTACGATTGTTTAGTCTAATTGAATATTCAATGACTGGATTCAATATTTATTTTACCGTTCTTGTCACCAGCTTAATTTGATGACATTCAGCTTGGAGCTGCGCCGCAGGTAAATAAAAAGAGGAGATCGAAAAATCGACCTCCTCGCGAACCTCTACAAGTGAAGCTCAAAAATCTACCCAGCGCTGGGCGAAATAGTAGCTTTATATTTGATATGTTTAGGTTGCCGTTTTAATTTTTTGTGTTGTAACCTACCGATATTCCAAAGCGGTGCGTATGCTCTTTTCCTGGGATATAAAAAAGATTGACTGGAATATTTAGTCGCCCTGATTTAAATGTTTTTCCCACTGCAAAAACAAAACCTGTTGTAATTTCATGATGTCCTCGACTGTCTAGTCGCTTTGTGATGGGATATGGATTTTCGAGACCTGCATTTTGATTGTACCATTCTTGCGGTAAATGCCAGTTGTTGTTTTCGTCGTAATAACCGCTTACTTTTTTGGCAACAGAGAAGGTAGGGCCAAAGGCAAACTCCAAACCGGTTTTGCTATTGCGAAATCCATTGAGGAAACTACAGTTGGGAATAAAAAATCCTTGTTCCAATCCAGTGATAAGTGGAATGATCTCAAATAGTGCTTGGAAGTTTCCTTGGCTGAGGTATTGCACTTCAAACTGATAACCAAATTGAGACAATAAAGGAAAGCCATCCATCCCTCCATTTTCTCTGGAGTCACTAAAAACTTTAGCCAATTGTCCGGTAAATAAAATTGCTCCTAGTCTAGGGCCAGAAAGATTAAGCTTATTGGTGTTAGGAGTGTTGATTGTGTTTTTGTAATCAAAAGGTTTGGTGAGTTTGGTGAGCAATTCTTCATCAATATCTTGGTCGTATAACTTCTTCAAACACAAACCGATCATTGTACTAATTTGATTTTCAATGTAAAGGAATTCCATTGCTTTACTTTTTTCGATACTTTTCGTTTCGACATCTATCAGTTGAATGTTTACCAAAATTTTAGCTCCATATTTTTCTACACTTCCGGTCAACATTTTTTGGGTCTTCAATATTTTACCAGCTTCCACCATACAAAGGCGACCAAAGCAATGCTCAATAGGGAAGTCTTCTTTTTTTGCTAAATAAGCCATATCATATTTGTCTAAAACCTGATAGAGCGATAGTTTTTCTAATTCGATGCGGGTAATATTTCCCATTTGCTCCGCATCATAGGAGAGTCCTTTGGTATCAATATTTAAGACGCCAATGATAGTTTTTTCCATTTTATTTTGGGCATTGGCCTGTACAAAGAATAGCAATGCAAAAGCAAAAAAGAGTATTGAATTTTTCATTGTTGGTAGATTTATTTTTAAGAACTTTAATTTTAAAAGGAGAAATATGCTGATGCTCAGATCAATTATTTAATACTTCAAAATTCAGATTTTTGGGTGGACAACTTATCGCAGAGTGCGCTTAATACAAATATTTATTTTGCACATGTTAGGATGTTTTGTATAAAAGCTATACAAATGGTGTTTTTTCTGCTTGGGGAAACCACCTCAGCAATAAAAAACGCGTCTATTATTTTATAGAGTGTTTTATTTAGATACCTTGGTTATAACTTGGTCAGGTGATGGTTATTTGAGCAAAAACTGGAAATGATTTATCCTTTTGATGGAAGCTCCTAAACTTCTATTCTACTTTTAAGTCTCTTTTTCAAGTTTATTATTATTTTGAAAAGGGTAGAAATAAAAAATCCATCCAATGACTTATTGATCCTGAGCGTATCATTTTACAGAACAGAAAGTTTGTTTAAGTTTTAGTCAAGCGCATAAATTTAGCAGGCTGTAAAACCAAAAAAAATGAAAAGACTTTTCCCCTTCCTACTCGTTTTGTTCTTCCAAAATATTTTGATGGCCCAAACCACGACCGATCATATCCACATTGATCAGTTTGGCTATTTGCCAAGTGCCCAAAAAGTGGCGGTGATTTCTAATCCTCAAACAGGCTATAATAGCAATGACTCTTATACCCCCGGAGCTATGCTTGAGCTCGTCAATGAAGCAACTGGAGCGGTGGCTTTTTCGGCTGCGCCAGTGGTTTGGGAAAGTGGCGCTACTCATGGACAATCTGGTGATCAAGGTTGGTGGTTTGATTTTTCAAGTGTCAATATGCCCGGAGATTATTTTATTCGCGATGCCAGTAATAATACCCAGTCGTATACTTTTAAAATTGATGAATTGGTATACAGCGAATTGCTGAAAGTCGCAGGAAGGATGTTTTATTATAATCGTTGTAATGCGCCTAAAGCGAGTCCTTATGCGGCAAGCAATTGGACGGATGGAGATAATTTTAGAAATCCCTTGCAAGATGCCAATTGCCGATTTTATTTAGATCCCAATAATGCGGCTTTGGAAAAAGATTTGACCGGAGGTTGGTTCGATGCAGGAGACTATAATAAATATGTCACCTTTGCTTCCACGGCTATTCATGATCTATTAAATGCCTATGAAGAAAACATAGATGTCTTTGGAGATGATTGGAATATCCCAGAATCGGGCAATGGTTTTCCGGATATCATTGATGAGATAAAATGGGAATTGGATTGGCTAAAGAAAATGCAGAATGCCGATGGTTCGGTTCACATCAAGATGGGAAGTATTTCTTTTAGTGAAAATGCCAGTTCTCCTCCAAGTGCCAATACGGATCCAAGGTATTATGGCCCGACCTGCTCTTCTGCAGCAATCGCACTTGCTGCGATGTTTGCCCATGCGGCTTTAGTCTTTGAGAATATTTCTGGCCTAGAAAGTGAAGCCACCAATTTGGAAACCTTAGCGGAATTGAGTTGGAATCATGTTTTGCCCCAATTGAATACTTCCAACCTAGATGTAAATTGCGACGACGGAACCATCAAAGCTGGTGATGCCGATCGCGACGTCGCGGATCAAAGAACCGAAGCTTTATTGGCCGCTTTTTACTTGTTCAAACTAACCGGAGCCAGCACTTATGGCGATTGGATTATCAATAATATCGACGATGCACCACCAGTCCTTGACAATTGGTTGGGAATCAACTACATGGATATCAATAAAGAGCTATTCGTTTACACCCAATCCTCCAATGCCAATACCGCTACCAAAAATGAAATCATCAATTCTATCACGCCACATATCGAAGGCGATTGGAATGGATTTTTTGGGATGAATGAAGAAGATTTGTATCGCTCTTTTATGCCAGATTGGTCTTACGATTGGGGAAGCTGTAAAGCAAAAGCACAATACGGAACGCTCAGTTTATTGC
The DNA here is from genome assembly GCA_964419315.1 of uncultured Saprospiraceae bacterium. Taxonomy (GTDB): domain Bacteria; phylum Bacteroidota; class Bacteroidia; order Chitinophagales; family Saprospiraceae; genus CALLVY01. The sequence continues at coordinate 4,903 of CAYQRA010000124.1, forward strand.
TAAAAGCCTATGGTTTAGATCCTTCTCAAAACGCTTCTTTCGAACAGAAGGCAGAAGAACAATTGCATTATTTTCACGGAGTGAATCCGCAAAATTTAGTGTACCTCTCCAACATGTATAGCTACGGTGCCGAAAAAAGTGCCAATGAAATTTATCACACTTGGTTTAATAATGGAACGGATTATGACCATGCACTTACCAGCCTTTATGGCCCCGCACCGGGCTACGTAGTGGGCGGAGCCAATGGTCAATATACTTATACTGGACTCACTCCTCCTTATAATCAACCTCTGCAAAAGTCTTACCTTGATTTTAATGATGGCTTCCCCATGAATTCTTGGGAAATTACAGAGCCCGCTATTTATTATCAAGCGAGTTATATCCGATTGCTGGCCAATTATGCCGGAACTCCACTAGTATCTGTGCCGATTACTTTGGCTTCTTTTAAGGTAGAAAGAAAAATGGATGATGTACAAATTGATTGGCAGACCATGACTGAGGTCAATTCTAAATCTATGGAATTGGAGCGAAGTACGAATGGGATGGATTGGACGGTGATTGAGACCAAAGATGCGGCTGGGAATTCTACAACTCCTATTGATTATGAACACCTAGATGTCAATCCTTGGAATGGAGCGACGGTGCTTTATTATCGATTGAAGTTGATTGATTTGACGGATCAATTTTCCTATTCGCCGATAAGGTCAGTAGAAAGAAATGTCGTTGGTACAGATAACTTTAAAGGGAATCAAGCATTCTTTCATCCCAATCCCGTCAGCGACTTTTTAAACATCACCTTTCCAAAAGTAGAAGAAGGTCAAATCTTGATTTATGATGGCAATGGCCTATTGCAGAAAAGAATCGATGGAGCATTGAATAGAATCGATGTTGCGGATTTGGTTCCTGGGATGTATTTCTTGAAGCTCAATAGTGAAGCGGGAACTTGGAAGGGACGGTTTGTAAAGATTTAATCATTATCTGGAGTGCAATTCAAAGCTGAATGTGATCAACTTAATTTACGATGTACTTAGTGAAAATATCAATTTTCATAGAAAATGTAGGAGCTATCTGGAAGGTAACTCCTAATATTTCATAAAAGAAAATGCCCCGATTGTTCGCTATTACCTGCAGGTAATACGCGGACCTAAGTGTAGGTCTCCTGACCGACACCACTCCTTGTTTCGTAGAATTTATAGAATACTTAGGATTCGAGGTCGGAGACCTCAACGTTGATCCTTCTACGACTTGTAAGTCGTAACGAACAGCTTGTGGTCTATGGCCGTTTTATGAAACTTTGGAAAGATTAAGAAGTTTTTCTTAATGGCTTACCTTTTCTTGGGAAAAGGTAAGGGCTACCTTCAAGATAGCCCTTACTTTTTTTCGACAGATATACAGCCTTAAAGCCCCCCATCTTCCTTCAACCATTTTAAAGAAGTCTCTTTTGCAGGAAGCGCATTTTTCGTTTTACAATTTGCAATAAAATCCAACAGCTTTTTCATTTCTCGCTCGTGATCTCTCCACCAATTTGTCGACCAAATTCGATAAAAAACAAAACCTTGTTTTTCAAAAATCCTTTGCCGATGTAGGTCATTGAGATAAGCTTCTTCGTTGGAAAAATACCATGACCCATCGCATTCGATAACGATAGGAGGAGTGCTTTGATTTTTGGCTTGATAGAGTAAGTCGATTTGGAATCCAGCAAGCGTGTATTGGAGCGTGATTTCGGAGGCGTCGAAATGCTGTAAGAGCAATTGGTAGACTTGTTTTTCAAAAAGCGAAGCGCCCACTTTGGGTAGGGTAGGAGAAAGTGGCGCCACTTCATCGGTGTTTTTTCGCAGCGCTGCGAGTACCGATTGTCGCTGTGCTTCTGAACCATCGCTCACGGCTTTGGCATAAGTCAGATAAGCATAAAAAACACCTCTACGATTATTGCCTTGGGTATCTAAGAATTGCTGATAGTTGGTATAATAAGCGGCATCAATAGAAGTACAGACAAAGATTTTATACTTGGCGCGCGTGATGATTACATTGAGTAGCTTATATCCTTTTTGATAATTGATGGGGCCAAAGTTTTGCCGGAATTTTCCATCCGTTCCTTTTCCATAAGTCGTCGATAAAATAATAATATCTCTTTCATCTCCTTGAATGTTTTCCAAGTTTTTCACAAACAATCCCTGCGCTTCTAAATGCTTCATTTTTTTAGCAAAAGCGGGGTTAGCCAGTACGCTCTCCCGCATCAAGGTGAGAATGAAATTTCTTTGGCGGAGATTGAAAGTAGCAATGCCTACGCTTGGCCATTGACCTTTCTCGTCTGGGATGATTTTTTGATCTAGAATGTCAATCACTTCTTGCGCTTCCTGCGGATTGCAGCCCGCCTGATAGACTCCATCAACAGCGACAAAACGAATCGGACAATAATCAAAAACGCCTGGCATGGCTTGTAAACGCTGTTGGTAAAAAGCAGCATTAGAGAAGTCAATGAGCTGAGGATGCTTAGAACGATAATGAAAATCTAGGTGATAATTATCAAAATCCAGATCAATAGAAAACTCCAATAGCGACTCCAAACTCAGCAGTTGATTTTCCAATTCAACTTTTTGATTTTCTTCTTCTTCAAGGTCTTCATCTTCTACCAAACCTTCAAATATTTTACTAAAATAACTGGAAGGGGGCATCTGATGTTCATCCCCTGCAATGATTTTTTGACGCCCTTTGAGTAGGGCAGGTAAGGTCTCTTCTACGCGCAACTGACTCGCTTCATCAAAAAGCACAATATCAAAAGGTTCGATTTCCTCCATGCCATAAAATAAAGTGGCCGCCAGCGTAGGCGAAGCCAAGACTACTGGAAAAAAACTACTGAATAAAGAAAAATCAGCATGGACAATTCTTCGCAAAGATTGTCTCTGATGTTTTTCACTTTTGCGTTTGTTGTAGAGGTTGCGAACCTTTAATTCATTGCTTCGATTAAAATGTAAAATGGATTTTAGTTGCTGTGCAAAAATAGATTTTTGAATGTATTGGATTTGATTGTCTTCGATCTCTTGGAGGGCTTGATCCAATGCGGCATATTGGTGCTCGTTGCTGATGGAAAGGGTAGAAGCATTATTTTTCAAAAGCGTTTCGAGATACTGGAAGCTAAAAATTTTCCCCCATTCTTTTTGATCTTTTAATTGAGTGATCAATGCGCGAGCAGGTGCTTTGAGATCGCGAAGCGCAAGGGTCCATTCAAACAAATACTTAAAGTTTGGAGTAGGGGCTGCAAAAAAATCTTCCATTGCTTTGATCTGCTGATCTATATTATTGATGTCTTTTTTGATCCCCGGCATCAAAGTGAATTTCTTAGCCAACCAGGCATCCTTATTGATTTGGTCGACGAGTTGAGCAATGGCTTGGCGGTATTTTTGAAAAGCTGGGAGATTCGGATCGCCTTGTTCCAATACGCTTTCGCGCAATTGTTCTTTATGCAATTCAACTAGCCTTGGCCAAGAGGTCATCCAAGTCGTTTTGCGATTTTTGATGCGGTATATTTCTTCGGCAATTGCGGTGATCGTAGGCGTAGGCTGACCTTTATAAGCAAAAGAAGGAATGCTATAGAGCTTTTTTTGTAATTGCTGCATGAGGCCGAGGCACTCCTGTTGGTCGGCGATCAATTGCTGTTTCCGTTTGGAAAAGACCGCTAGGGTTTGGTAAAAGAAACCACTAGTTTTTTCTAGCTTTCCAAAATTAGGATCTCCCGTATGTTTTTGAAAAATATATTCTAATTGATCTAGTAAGTCTTGTATTCGTCCTTTGTCTTCGATAAGTATTTGTTGAAACTGCTCTCCACTGCTGAGGTGGTAGGCGGTCTCCAATTCTTTGATTGCGATAAATGCTTGGCGGTATTTTTTTACACTAGCTCGAATTTTATCTTCTAGCAAATAAGGATTGTCTCCTTCCCAACGGTCGATCTTAAAAATGGACGGGAGTAAGGGGCGCGCCGCAAGGTATTGTTGTTCTGCTATGGCCAGAAATTTTTCAGTCTGTTCATATTCTAAAACCGTAAAAGACCAATCTTTGAAATCTAATTGGAGAGGGAAATGAGTGCCTTCTGCTTTTATTTTTTTGTCCAAAACTTGACCGACAATAGCCGACCAATTTTGTTCTTCCAGAAAATGCTTATTGATAAAAGTATGTCGATAATTGATTTGACTAATCAATTGCATACACTGGTCGATCTTGGCTTGCAGGGGCGCTTTTGAGGCATTGACTTTGGTTCGAGAAGGGGCATGTTCATCTACAATATTTCTCACTCGATCTACTACCTTTCTACGATCCTTTTTTTCGTCGCGAAGAATAATCGAAAAATCAGCAAGTCCTTTGGATTGGAGGTTTTGATGAATGACTTCCAAAGCTGTCCGCTTTTCACAAACCACTAAAACACTTTTTTGATTTTCCAAAGCATTGGTGATAATGGCGGTCAGGGTTTGGCTTTTACCAGTGCCCGGTGGGCCATGTACGACAAGGTTTCTTCGGTTTTTCAAAGCGTTGAGAATCCCTTGTTGGGAAGGATCTGTTTGTACAGAAGATAAAGATTGGAATTTAAAATTATCAAGACTCCCCAATTGAATTTCTGCCTCTTCGCGAAGCAATAATTCATCATAGGCTTTGATGATACTTTCTTTTTGAGTTTCGAAAATAGAAAATATTCCACCCCAGTGGATATAGGCGCGGTGTTTGGTTTTTTCTTCGAATTCCTTTTTGGTAGGAATGGGGGAAAGTTGTAATGGAAGTTCTTGGATCTGTATTTGTTCTTCCGCTGGAACTTGGTAATTGGTTTTTTCCAAAACCTGAATACAAAGTGCTTTCAACTCCGCTCTATCCAATACCCCATCTTCTAAAATCTCCTTATTCAAATGTCCGAGTTGGATGCCAATATCTGATTCAAGATGATTGAGCAAGACTTCGTTGAGAATGATGGGATCATCTTCGGATTTAACGATGGTCCATTTGTGCCGCTCTGGATGTTGGATGATTTGTAAAGACCAAATAAACAATGGCGCAACAGTTATCTTATGGTCTTTGTGGTCTCGACGGACGAGTAGGGGATACCCAAAGCCAAAAGTATGGATACCCTTTTCGAGTTCAATATCTTTTACCTGATAAGCCAAGTTGTTCAGCCGCTTGGCCACTTCGTGGATACCCCGCAATTCTTCCTCTTCCATTTCCTGTAAATCGATCCCATCAAAATCTATGGCAAAACGAAATTTTGGATCGCGAAGCAAAGTGTCTAGGAAATGCTGGACAAAACCTTCCCAAATTTTTCCTAAACTATGAACATCAAATTTGTACCGCGACCGCCCGGGAAGGGCATTGAGATGTACGCCGCTCCGGTTGCCTACCTTGAGGCGTTGTTGGAGGGAGCGAAGAAAATGCGGACTGAGTTTCATGAAAATCGGCTATTCAGAAATTACTTTTAGAACACTAAAGTTAAACAATTCAAATAAATAGTAGGGGCTAATATTTTTCAAGTTTTAGGCTCAACTATTTAGCCATAAAAAGCAGACGCACTTTATTGCTCAAAGAGCTAATGTTAAGTTTTGTTAAGGAAGCTAAAATCACCTGTTTGGGTGATTAATTCGAAACATAGATGTTTTAGTTTTGCAATCCAGTTGCTAAGCTATTTGCTTAATTGGAGTATTAATCCAAAACAAATGTCTTTAATCCACAAAATAGAAATAGGGATAACACACAATCTAGTTCTGATAATTTTTAGAGTCCCATTTTGCTTCTTTAGTTGGAGAATATTGTCCCAAACTACAATTATCAGAGGTTAATATTTTTGCTCAATATCCCTAAGAAAATAAGGATGGGTACACGTTTTTAATTTGAATAATAACCTGAAAAATCAACATGAACTTTTTAAAAACTATCTTTCTATTAAGCCTTTGTCTAATCGTTTTTGTCTCTTGTGAAAAAGAAAAAAATATTATCGCTACCGATATAAACGATTCCTTTGCAGCAGAATAAAGAGAAATTTTAGATTATTTCGATTCCAAAAATTATAACCTCGATTCTGTACAATTTAGAGGGGATATGGTTTTCTATGAATCTGATATAGCTTGGTTTCGTCCTGATTTAATGAAAACCATTCGTGGAGAATTTATTCTGGAGAACGATAATGATCCTGATCTGGAGGACCTGCTTTTTGCAGAAGATCGCCAACAAGCACTTGCGGATAATGAATTGACGAATGCCATTACAAGTAGCAATGTAAAGAATATCACTTACTATATTCGACCAAGTGTATTGGCGGATTGTGGAGTCAATTGGGTGAATGCGATCATTAATGCAGGGGCAGATTGGACAGGACTCAGTAATTGTCGAGTGAATATAGGGCGTACCTATGTAGAGAGTTCTGCTGACATTATTATTGGCTCAGATATAGACCCTGTGATGCCCATTCAGAATTTGGCAACAGGTATATTTGCTGCCGCTTATATGCCACAAAACGGTCGTCCGGGAACACATATTGGCATCAATGCTTCCTATGATTGGGTTCCAAAAAAGAGAACAGCGATGGTTCATGAAATGGGACATACGCTTGGCTTTTATCATACGGGGACTAGTGAAGGTCAACGGGTGCATGGTACACCCTTGAACGAATCTGGTTCGGTCATGAATCCCTCCATTTTTTATGCTACTGCTAATTTTGAACCTGGAGATATTCGCATGGCTCGAATGTTTTATCCAGAAGCCTATAATATGCCGACCAATTTTAACGCTCAAAATCTAGGGGGCGGAGAATTGGGGATTTCCTATCGAAACCCTGCTAATTTGACCCGTCCTTATTATTGGATTCGATTGGCCGTATACAATACCAACGGAAATATAATAAGTGTTCAGTATCGTCGATCTACCGTTAGTGGCGCCAATAATTCGCATAATTTTATTCTTTACGGTTGGAAAGGCAGTTATCTTTTTGCCCTTCGAGGATGTAATTTTAGAAGAGATGTTTGGTCGCCAAGAACGCCTCA